>CABSUD010000084.1:0-5868 GCA_902480795.1 uncultured Collinsella sp.
GACAGGCGCCTGAAGCCGGTGCGGATTTGCGAAGCAAATACGCGGACGTCCCGTTGCCCGCTCCATGGAGCAAGGAAGATTTCGGGAATGGTAGATTCAGCCCGCTTTGCTCCCACACTTCCCCGGATCTCGGTATGCCACTGAAGCCGGTGCGTATTTGCGAAGCAAATGCGCGGACGTCCCCATGCTCGCTCCAATTCCAAAATGTTAGGTTAATGCCTGCTGCCCATACTTGCACCTGCGCACGGTACAATGGTTGGGTTACGACCAACGTGCCAATAACCAAAAAGGAGCCGCTATGATCGATCGCTATACCCGCCCGGAGATGGGACACATCTTCTCCCTCGAGAACAAGTACGCCATTTGGCAGGAGATCGAGGTTCTGGCCTGCGAGGCCCAGGCGGAGCTCGGCAAGATCGGTATTTCCAAAGACGAGGCCCAGTGGATCCGCGACCATGCCAACTTTGAGAAGGCGAAGGTCGATGAGATCGAGGAAGTCACGCGCCACGACGTCATTGCCTTCCTGACCAACATGAAGGAATACATCGATGCCGATGTTCCCGAGGGCGACCCCAAGCCCAGCCGCTGGGTTCACTATGGCATGACCAGCTCGGATCTGGGCGACACGGCCCTGTGCTACCAGCTCACCCAGGCCTGCGACCTGATCATCGAGGACGTCAAGAAGCTCGGCGAGATTTGCAAGCGTCGCGCCTTTGAGGAGCGCAACACACTCTGTGCCGGCCGCACTCATGGCATCCACGCCGAGCCGATGACCTTCGGCATGAAGTTTGGCTCTTGGGCCTGGGAGCTCAAGCGCGATCTGGATCGTCTTGAGGACGCCCGCAAGAATGTTGCCTTTGGTGCCATCTCGGGCGCTGTCGGCACCTACAGCTCCATCGAGCCGTTTGTCGAGGAATATGTCTGCGAGCACCTGGGCCTGGTTCACGACCCGCTGTCCACGCAGGTTATTAGCCGCGATCATCACGCCTACCTCGCCGGCGTTCTCGCCACCACCGCGGCCACCTGTGAGCGCATCGCTACCGAGGTCCGCAACCTGCAGAAGACCGATACACTCGAGGCCGAGGAACCGTTCCGTAAGGGTCAAAAGGGCAGCTCCGCCATGCCGCACAAGCGCAACCCCATCACCATGGAGAAGGTCTGCGGCCTGTCGCGCGTCGTGAAGGCCAACGCGCAGGTTGCCTTCGACAACGTCGCCCTGTGGCACGAGCGTGACATTTCGCACTCCTCTGCCGAGCGCGTCGCCCAGGCCGACAGCTTCATCGCCCTCGACCACATGTTCCAGTGCCTCATTCGCGTTATCGACGGCCTGCAGCTGTACCCTGCCCGCATGATGGCCAACCTCAATAAGACCCGCGGCCTCATCTTCTCCTCCAAGGTGCTGCTCGCCCTCGTCGACACGGGCATCACCCGCGAGGACGCGTACGCCATTGTGCAGGAGAACGCCATGGCAACCTGGCACGAGGTACAGGATTGTGTCTCCGGCCCCACCTTTAAGGAACGTCTCGAGGCCGACCCGCGCTGCACCGTCAGCCAGGAGAAGCTCGACGAGATCTTTGATCCATGGGACTTCCTCACTCGTATCGACACAGTCTTTGATCGTCTGGAGCAGCTGAGCTTCGAGTAGGTTCGGGCATAACGTTAGCTTTTTAGGGCGCTTTGCTGGTAATGTGTGTTGCCGGCAAAGCGCCTCGTTGCATTTAGGGAAAGACGGGGATAATAGTCGTCTCGAATAACATTCTGAGAGGGGATCGCATGATTTCGTTTGATTACAAGCCTCAGGGCGTGTGTGCTCGCAATATTCACCTCAATCTCTCTGACGATGGCAGCAAGGTGCTGGGCGTCGAGTTTACCGGCGGCTGCGATGGCAACCTCAAGGCCATCTCCAGGCTGGTCGAAGGTGCTCCCGCCGATCGCGTAATCGAGGTTCTCGCCGGTAATACCTGCGGTATGAAAAAGACCTCTTGCGCCGATCAGCTTACGCGCGCTATCGAGGCCGCTCGCGCAGAGATTGCCTAATGGGTATCGCCGATCACATCAAGAACGGAATATCGCGTCGCGGCTTTGTACTCGGTGGGGCTGCCGCGGGCGCTGCCACGGTGCTTGCCGGTTGCTCGAAAAAAACGGGCACCAGCGACGATGCCGCTGGCGAGCCGCAGGTTATCAAGGACGATTCGAAGATTGTCTCGATCACTGATGAGTACGAAGCTGTTGATATCGATCTTGAGCCCGCGGCCTCGTGGACGCTGCCGCTGGGCACGCTGCTGTACTACTGCGATGGCGACTACGCCGCCGCGATGATGGCGCCTGCTTCTGCCCTGCATGCCAATACGCTTGGTGTGCTCAACCTGGGCGATGGCTCGCTTACCACACTTATCGAGGATCCCATTGAGGGAACCGGTTATGCGTTTTACGACGTTCGCGCGGGTGATGGCGTGTTCGCATGGGTCGAGATGAACTTTGCCAATGCGTCTTGGAAACTCTATGCGCAAAACCTTGCAGGCTCCTCCCTTACCGGCAACGCTGTCGAGCTCGACCGCGGCGGCGAAAACTACGATCCGCCGCTCTTCACAGCGTATGGGTCGTCGGTCATCTGGTATAAGATGCCTTCGTCCGGCGGCACCAAGACGAGTAACGATTCGTACTGCTACCGTCAGTCGCCCAGCGAGTCCAAGCCTGAGACTATTTGGAAGTCGACGGGCCGTTTCGCATCCGCCCCGCGTGTGAGCGACGGCATCCTGACCATCTCGCCCCGCGTGCACAATGATGAGGGCGTCTATTACGGTATGACGGCGATCGACCTGACTGACGGCAACAACACGAAGCGAGCTCAGCTGGTGCTTCCTTCGTCGGTTTCGCCTTTCGAGGCCGTGTATATGGGAGACACCTTCGTGTTCTCCATTGAGGCGACGTATAGCGGTGTGGGTGGCCTGGGCAATATGGGCACCTATATCGGTAACGAGGGCGGGCCGTACCTCTTCCTTTCGCGTGAGCCGCTCGCGTGCGCTGCGGGAAGGAAAAACAAATACCTGGTTAAAGTTCAGGCGTCGCATTTTTTGATTGACACTTCGGCTAAGACCTACGGCTCGCTTCTGTCGCCCGACCGAGCCTTGGAGTATGGCGATTATCCTGCTACGGCGGGTAAATCGAACTCGTTCTTAACGTACGCAACGGTGCGTAACAGCCAAGGAATTCCCGAGACGGTTACCGCTCGCTTGTTCTCTCTTTAGTCTCCGAGGGGTTAAAAAGGCGTCGACAGGGGAATAAGCGCGTTGTGACTATGAGTACCGCCCGCCGAGCTATCGCGCCCATGCGATACCCGGTGGGCTCAGGTGCGTTAAAATGAGCTTGTTCTTAGCTAATTGAGACAGGGGGGCCGTGTTATGGCTTCAGATGCAAAAAAGATTCTGCTGGTCGAGGATGAGAAGGCAATCCGTGACGCTGTCGCTGCCTATCTCGAGCGCGAGGGCTATTGGGTTGTGGGCGTGGGCGACGGCCAGTCCGCTATCGAGGAGTTCGAGAAGCATCAGTTCGACCTGGTCGTGCTCGACCTCATGCTCCCCAAGATTCCGGGCGAGCGTGTCTGCCGCACCATTCGCGACACCTCGGATGTCCCCATCATTATGCTTACGGCCAAGGGCGAGATCGAGGACCGTATTATCGGCCTCGAGCTCGGTGCCGACGACTATCTGATCAAGCCGTTCTCGCCGCGCGAGCTTGTCGCGCGTGTGCGCGCCTTGTTCCGCCGTGCCCACCAGGCCGATGAGCCGGCCGTCGAGGTGCTCGACTTTGGCGATCTGGTCATTGACATTTCGGGCCACAAGATTTTGGTCGAGGGCAAGGAAGTCGACCTGACGGCTTCCGAGTTCAACCTGCTCACCACGCTTGCCCGTCACCCCGGCCGCGTCTACAACCGCATGGAGCTGGTCGAGAAGGTGCTCGGCTACGACTTTGAGGGTTACGAGCGCACCATCGACAGCCACGTGAAGAACCTTCGCGCCAAGCTGGGCGACGACCCCAAGAAGCCCAAGTGGCTCTACACCGTCCACGGTGTCGGCTACCGCTTCGAGGCTCCGACCAAGACCGATAAGTCGGACGAGAAATAAAGGAAATCACATATGACACCTGCGCGCTTTGAAATCGGGCAAAAGCATAAGCAGGAGAACGAGGCGGGTTCCAAGGCTAGTTGGAACACGCCTCGTTCCGATTCACGGCCGACGATGAGCTATCCCTCGCGCATGGCCCTAGCTTTTGCCCTGACATCGCTCATGACGGTATTGGTGCTGGTGGGCGTAGTCTCCGTTGTATGGGGCACGGTTTTTACGGATTACACGCGCTCCAATATTGTCGAAATCGCCAATTCCGCTGCCGATAAGTTGGCAACGTCATATGAGGAAAACGGTTCTTGGACTGCGGGCGAGCTGCGCACGGTCGCGACATCGAGTTTGGTGTCCGACGATCTGGGCATGCAGGTTGTCAATAAAAAGGGCGTCATCGTCTACGACGACTCGTGGCCCTCGGCAAGCGCTACTGCCGATGTGCGCGAAAATCAGGCGACGACCGACGATACGAGCGGAAAGAGGGCGTCGCACAGCCCAGTCTCGTCTGCTCCCACCGATTCCAATAGTGTTGCCAACGTTGAGATCGTGACGTCCTCCGGCGAGCACGTGGGTCAGGTCAAATTGTGGGCGGTTGGCTCCGATGCCCTGCTCACCAGGGCAGACTCAGCATTCAGAGAGAAGACCTTTAACGCCATGGCCCTTGCCGCGGTTGTGGCCGTCTGCATTTCGGTCGTTATCGGAGCGCTCGTGTCGCGCATGCTCACCAAGCCGATTCATCGTATTACCAGCACCGCCAAGCAGATTCGCGATGGAGACCTGTCCGCTCGTACGGGCTTGCGCGGCGATGATGAGATCGATCAGCTGGGAGAGACCTTCGACGAGATGGCCACCTCACTCGAGAAGGACATGAAGCACGAGAAGCGCCTGACTTCCGATGTGGCTCATGAGCTGCGCACGCCGCTCATGGCAATGCTTGCAACGGTTGAGGCCATGCAGGACGGCGTGTACCCCATCGACGACGAGCATCTGGAGACAGTCGCATCCGAGACACGTCGTCTGGCCCGTCTGGTGCAGCAGATGCTCGACCTGTCGCGCATGGAAAACAGTACCGCGCCGCTCAACCTGGTGCCGGTGGATATGGTGCCGTTTGTGCGTTCGATTGTGAATGGCCAGGAGCGCCTGTTTGCCGACCGCGACCTGCGCTTGCGCTTTGCAGATGAGACGCAGGGCCACGATGACGTTGTCGAGGCAGATCCCGACATGATCACGCAATGCGTCATCAACCTCTTGAGTAACGCCATGCGCTATACCCCCGAGGGAGGTTGGGTCGTGGTGTCGGTGCTCAGCGACCGTAAGCACGTCGATATTGCGGTTTCGGATACGGGCATCGGTATCGCCAAGGATGATTTGTCGCGCATCTTCGGTCGTTTTTGGCGTGCTGACGCCAGTCGCGCCCGCGAGGCGGGCGGCCTGGGCGTGGGCCTCGCCGTGACCAAGCAGATTGTCGAGCGTCATCATGGCTACATATCCGTGGAGTCGGAGCTTGGAAAGGGTACGACTTTTACGATTCATCTGCCTCGCGAGCACACGGCGGACGCGGCATCTACTACAATGGAGCACTAGCTTTTCGCTATTCGGTGAAGGAGGGGTTTCGTCCCTGCCGCTCCGAGTTTGCGAAAACGTGCGGGGAAGAACCCGCATTACTGTCGTATTTAGGTAAGGAGTGACTCACGTGACAACGATGGAGCGTCGTCCGGATTCCCGTGGCAAGGTTCGTGATATTTACGAT
>CABSUD010000085.1:0-5831 GCA_902480795.1 uncultured Collinsella sp.
CGCTCAGCAATCGATTCCCATGCGCGCCGAAGTTGAACATTGGTTTGGTTAAACGATAAAGACGGAGAAGCGGAGTAGAACAATGGCAATCAAGAAGCTGATCCTTGATCTGGATATGGGTGTTGACGATGCGATGGCGCTGGCCTATGCCATCGCGAGCCCCGAGGTGGAGCTCGTGGGCATCACCACGTGCTTTGGTAACGTGCGCGTCGAGCAATCGGCGCACAATTGCCTGGCGGTGCTCGATCTGCTGGGTCGCCCCGAGGTTCCGGTGTACCTGGGTGCCGACCGTCCTCTGCAGGCGACTGAGCCCTATACGCCGCCGGCGTCCACCGCGCTCATTCACGGCAAGAACGGCATCGGCGGCGCGAGCGTGCCCGCGTCGCCCTACGAGCCGGTGGGGGCGACCTCGGCCGACGGCAACGCTGCGGTCGATTATCTGATCGATGCCGCGCGCACCTATGGTCCCGATCTGGTCTACGTAGCGACTGGCCCGCTCTCCAACCTGGCACTCGCCCTGGAGCGCGATGCGGCGGCGATGATGTCCATTGGCCGCGTGGTCGTGATGGGCGGCGCCCTTACCGTGCCCGGTAACGTGAGCGCGGGCGCCGAGGCCAACATGGCGAGCGACCCCGAGGCAGCCGACGCGGTGCTGCGCTCGGGCCGTAAGCTCACCATGGTGGGTCTGGACGTGTCGCATCGCGTGGTGCTCACACGCCGCGACATTGCCGGCTGGACGGGCTCGGGCACCATGGCGGGCTGCGCATTTGCGAGCATGGTCGAGCACTACATTGGCTCGTACGAGATGAACGCACCCTACCTGGGTGGCTGTGCGCTGCACGATCCTCTGGCCGTTGCCGTGGCGATCGACCCTACGCTCGTGGGTGCGCTCGGCTGCAATCTGCGTGTTGATCTGCTAGGCGAGTATCGCGGCCGCACCATCTGCGATGAGCGCCGCCTGTCCGATCCGGACAAGAGCGCGCTTGTGGCACTGACCGTGGATGCTCCGCGCTTCCTGTCCGAGTTCAAGACACGCATGGCCTGCGTCCTTGGCTAAGTTGTCTTTTTGGGACGTGTCTCTATAGTTTTGTCAAGCGCGTGCTTCGCGCCATTTCGGCATGACGCATCCGGGCGCCTGGCGCCCCCGCTTGGTTTCCTCTTCGGTTGATCCCGCCGCCCGCTAGGACGCGTACGGGACGGCGTCGCGCATGATCGCGTATATGACCTTGAGCCTCTTCCTCGCGACCGCCTTCAGCGCCTTGCCGTGCCTCATCCCCCTCGCCCTGCACTCCCCGTAGTACCTCCCGAACCTGTTGTCCGTGCCGATGAGGGAGTTGCAGCTGAATATGAGCAGGTTCTTGAGCTGCCTGTTCCCGCCGTGCTGAGGCGACGTCGACCTGATGCTGCTCCCGGAGCGCCTGTCTGATGGCGCCACGCCGCAATAGCTCGCGAGCTCGTCGTGCCCCCTGAACGCGGATATGTCGATCGACGTCACCAGCGCCGCGGCGGTCTTGGGGCCGATCCCGGGCACCGTGAGGAGGCACTCGTAGACCTCGTCGCCCGCCAGCGAGTCGGCCACGAGCGAGTCGAGCTCCTCGATGTCGGCGTCGAGGGAGGCTATCTCCCGGGCGAGCATCCGGACCGCGACGTCCTCGCCGGCCGGGAGCCGCCTTCCCGAGCGCGACGAGGCCAGCAGCGCCTCCCAGAGCCTCCTGGCCCCCGCCGCGGGGGCGCCCGCGCGCCTGGCGGCGTTCGAGAACCTGCGCCAGCCGGCGGCCGAGCACCCGGCGGCCCCGCCGAACTCGGCCAGCATCGACACCTGCCAGCGGCTCGACGGGTCGACCGCGCCCTCGAGCGCGGGGTCGGCCTCGAGCAGGGTCGCGCGCAGCCTGTTCTTCGCGCGGGTCCTGGCGGACGACGCGAACTCGCGCTGTGAAGATAGGATCCGCAGCGAGGCGGCCCCCTCGGGCTCCTCGGGCGCCGGCCTGAGGGCGCGGGGCACGCCGAGCGCGGTGCGCGCGATCACCTCGGCGTCGATGGCGTCGGTCTTCGCGGTGCCGGGGAACATCCCGCGGGCCTGCTTCTCGGCATATCCGGGCAGGTAGGCGCAGGGGTTGCCGTGCGCATGGGCGCGCGCGAGGACCAGCGCGCCGATGTTTCGCTTCTGGTCGACGACGACCAGCGCGCCGGAGCCGGCCCGCTCGAGCAGCCGGTCGATGTCGTCGGGCCTGTTTGCCAGCTCGGCCCTGAAGGCGACGCCCCCTCCCGCATCGAGCGCGCACGCGCTGTGCGAGCTCTTCCCGACGTCGATCCCCAGGTAGGCCACGGGCGTCTCTGCTGCAGGCATGGTGTATCCTCTCCCTTGAGCCGGCCGTTAGCCGCGGAAGCGACACCCACATTACCCGGCCGTGGCCCGGTCCGGGCCCGGCACATCTCTATCAGTCGTTCCCCGCGGCCCCTCCCGCCCCGGCGGCAACACGTCCCGGGCCCTCTACGGGGCAGGGGCTGACGGCCGTCCGGGGCGGTCGGCCAGCGACCACCGGTACGGCTCAATCGTATAGCCGTGCAACGGAAAAGAGCCGCCCTTTCGGACGACTCAAACTGTAATGGGGCTTTTTTGACTACTTTTTGACTGGTGGGGCATCAGGGTGGCGAAAGCAGTCAAGAAAGCCCCGTCCTAAATAGACTGATCTGGTGCTGTGCTACGAAAAGGGGCTATCTACTACGTTTTGGTCACAGAGGTCAACCATAGCGTGCTTTTTCGAAAATCGGCAAGCCCTCTACCTGCGGTTTTAATTTCCCAAATTCCGGGATGGTCGAGGGTGCCCGGTTAAACGTAGTAGATTACCGCATTTCATGGCAGACGGTCCGACCCAAAGCACAAGGCGACCAGCCTCGGATGGCCATTCACGAAGTTGCGGTGGAATACTGACTGAATTGGCGCCTTAAAGGCAAAAACACTCCGTATTTCACCGCAAGTTATTGGGGGATTGGTTTTAGAGGCGGCCGAGGTCGTAGGCTCGCGCGGCAGACTCGCCGGCGCAGATGAGGTTGGTTGTGGCTTCCTGAGGGTTGAGCGCCTGGTCGAGGGGCATGGGCTTGCGGCAGATCGGAAGCACCAAGTCGATGCCATGCTCACACACCGCATCCAGGTTGACGGCGCGACCGCCCACGACGGCGACCACCGGCTTGCCATATCGCTTCGCGCGGCGGGCCACGCCCACCGGTGCCTTACCGGCGGCAGACTGCTCATCCATATTGCCCTCGCCCGTTATGACCAGGTCGACATCACGCACGCGCTCGTCAAACCCAATCAGATCGAGCACCGTCTCCACACCCGAGCGCAGCTCCGCACCGAGCGCCAGCAACGCCGCGCCCAAGCCACCGGCAGCGCCCGCGCCGGGCACGCCGAGCACCGAGCCAAATGTCCGTGCGCCCTCGGGTGCGCGCAACAACCCCTGAGCTCGCGCCTCGAAAACTGCCGCGTCGAGCAAGCGACCGTAGCTGACCATCCAGCTGTCGTACCTGCTCAGCGCCTCGGCATCATCCGCCGGCAGGCCCTTCTGCCCGCCAAACACCGCAAGCGCGCCGCGACGCCCTACGAGCGGATTCTCAACATCGGAGAGCACAACGATGCGAGCGCCATCCAAAGCCTGCAGCGCTGGCGCCAAATCAACGCTCGCCACCCACTCAAGGCCGGCAAGACCGGGGGCGACATCGCAGCCCTGGTCGTCGACCACACGCGCACCCAGCGCCTGCAGCATGCCGGCGCCGCCGTCGTTGGTCGCACTGCCGCCCAGACCAATATAGAGTGTCTTTGCACCCGCGCGAACCGCGCGAAGCATCAGTTCGCCCACGCCATAGGTTGTGGCCGCCAACGCCGACGACTCCGTGCAAGGCGAGTACCCAATGCCGGCCGCCTCGGCCATCTCGATGACCGCGGACTCGTGCTCGAGATCAACCAGCATCCGGGCAGACGTGCGCTTACCCAAGGGACCTGCTACCTCACAGGTCATAATCTCACCGCCGCACGCGGCAATGGCATCGAGCGTCCCCTCACCGCCATCTGCCAGCGGCAACGCGGTCACCTGGGCATCGGACCACACACGGCGCACGCCCTCGGCAACCGCCGCCTCCGCCTGCGCACTCGACAAGCTGCCCTTAAAGGAGTCGATCGCCAGCAGTACACGGCGGGGCCGGCGGCACGCGGGACCAAAGTCAACCGCCGTGCCAGCATCCTCGCCGGCACCCGCAAGCGCTGCGGCATGAGCGGCGTGTGCGTCAAGATCGGCCCCACAACCGCAGCCAGCACCATCGGTGCCACGCAGCCCACTAAAATAGCTGCTCAACACTTCACGACACTCGTCTGCCAGCACGCCGGCGGTCACGTTAAACCGATGATTCAGGCGCGAGTCGGCATTCAAATCGTATAAGGATCCCAACGCGCCCGCCTTGGTGTCGCTCGCGCCATACACGCAGCGCCCCACGCGCGCGTTGACCATAAGCCCCGCGCACATGCAGCAGGGCTCGAGCGTTACGTAGACCGTGCAATCGGAAAGGCGCCAGCGGCCAAGCGCCTGGGCAGCGGCGCACAGGGCCGCAAACTCGGCATGAGCCGAAGGATCCTGATCGAGCTCGCGGCGATTGTGCGCCCTCGCGACGATCTCGCCGTCGCGCACTACCACGGCACCAATCGGCACCTCGCCCACCGCAGCGGCGGCGCGACCCTCCGCCAGCGCCTCGCGCATGAACTTCTCGTCGATTTCGGTGATCGTCATCGTTCGCCTTCCCTGTTGCAAATTCAAAACGATGCTATCATTACGACTCACGGAGAGATGGCAGAGCGGTTGAATGCGGCGGTCTTGAAAACCGTTGAGCGCGAGAGCGTTCCGGGGGTTCGAATCCCCCTCTCTCCGCCACGTTTAGTGATGCACCGGCGTCATGGTCCGTTCGAACAGTGCATCGACAACGTCGGCCATCTCGGAGCGACGCTCCAGATCGTGACCTGATTCCCACCACATAGTAAAGAGCCGAATAATGCCGCCGGCGACAAACTCAGCCGTCGTGTCGAGCGACACGGGCGCAAGCGCATCCTCGTCTAGCGCACTCATCACACGCTCGCGGATAGAGCGGGCAATGCGATCGCAAATCATGCTGGTCAGCATGCCCGACATGCTGCTCGCCAAAATGTTGTCCATGAGCTGCTCATGGGCCAGAATCAGGTCCATGGCGTCGGTGAACACCTCATGGCGAAGCACGCGCACGTCGTCGGCCGACACCGTGCCGCCCTCGCCAACCCGCTTTTGCGGCAAACCCGACATAAGCTCATCGATATAAAAGGCAAAGTAATCGTTCTTGTCGCGAAAGTGCTTGTAGAACGTCGTCCGACGAATCATAGCGCGGTCGCACAGCATGGCAACCGTCACGTCCTCAAACCGATGCTCTTCGAGCAGCTCGGTAAAGGCCTCGAACAGGGCCCGATAGGTTTTCTTGATGCGAAGGTCCATACGCATCGCCCTCCTCAAGGAAAAGACAGCACTCACTAATCTGTCGCATATCTTACACCTGTACCTCGCGCACTTTGCCCCGGTGCCAACCCCGCCGAAAACATAACGCTTACCGGAAAGTTCGGCACGGCAAAACGTTGCGGGTATACTAGTAGCGTTATACCAACGGCAGCTGGCGCATGCCGCCGCGGCCATTCGAAACGGAGACACCATGATTCCCGTCATCATCGGTATCGTTGTTGTCGTTGTGATTGTCTGCGCCATCGCCGGCATCTACAACAACATGGTCACCAAGCGCAATCGCATTGATAACGCTTGGCAGAA
>CABSUD010000086.1:0-5813 GCA_902480795.1 uncultured Collinsella sp.
GCGCGCCGAGAACGCCTGTTTCTTGCGCGAGAAACTCGAGAGGAGCGTGCTTATTAAATGCTGTTCTGCTGCCACGCCCGAGCAAAAGCAGCGGCTTGAGCAGATTCTTACCGAGTCCGAGTCGCTCGACCATGGCGAAACGCGCCGCTTCTTTGACCTGGATAACCTGTTCCATGAGACGTGTTTTGAGATTGCCGGCCGCCACATGTTGTGGGATTGGATGAAGAGCGTCAACACGCATTTTGAGCGATACAACTGGTTGCGTATGGTGTCGCAGGACCTGGATTGGGAGCCGATTCGTCGGCAGCATCGCCGGATTCTCGAGGCCATTAAGAGGGGCGATACCGATGCGGCGAGCTATCTGGCCGAGACACACTTGCATCTGATGCCCGAGGAGCAGGGCCCGGTTATCGCCTTGCATCCCGACTATTTTGAGCTGTCCAAAGACTCGTCTATCTAGCCCATCACCGCATCTGCTCGAGACGCAAAAAACGATGCTGCTCACCTACAACGTTTTGCAAGCGAGATTTTTAAAAATGCCTAAAATGGCTCAGAATGCCGACAGTTGGGAAACGGGGTGCGCTATGGCGCAGATGAGAATTAAGGACATTGCCGCCGAGGCGGGTGTGAGCCCGGCCACGGTCTCGCGCTATCTCAATAACCGCCCCGGGCAAATGACCGAGGAAACCCGTGCTCGCATCGCGGCGGTTATCGAGCGCACCGGCTATCGCCCGCGTGCCGCCGCGCGCAATCTGCGCAGCTCGCGCACCAACCTCATCGGCGTGATCTTGGCCGACATCGCCAACCCGTTCTCCAGCGCCATACTCGAAGGGCTTTCCGCCAGCGCCGCCGCGCGCGGCTGCTCGCTCATGACGGCCATTAGCGGCAATGATCCCGCCAAGGAGGCCGAGTCACTCACCAGGCTTATCGATGCCGGCGTGGACGGCCTGATCGTCAACACCTGCGGCGGCAACGACGAGGCAATCGCCGCGGCCACGGGACGCCTACCCGTTGTGCTGCTCGACCGCGATGTTGCCAATGGCGGCATCGATCTGGTGACCTCTAACAACCGCGAGCTGGTTGCCGGCCTGGTAGACGCCTTGGCCGCTGCGGGCAGCGAGTGCCTGTGCCTGCTCGCCGAGGCAAGCGACGACAGCCTCGTGCGTCGAGAGCGCGCCGAGGCCTTTGCCGACGAGCTTTCGCGCCGCGGCCTTGCGGGCGAGGTCGTCACCTTGGCCGATGGCGGTGCCACGGGAGTTGGCCGTTTGGACAAGACCATCCGCGACTACGCGGGCAAAAGGCTCGGCCTTATCGCCGTCAACGGCCTGGTTTTCCTGCGTCTGACCGAGGCGCTGGCGCAGCTTGGTCCCTCGCTGCCGGCGGGGCTCAAGATCGCGACGTTTGACGACTACCCCTGGAACCACGTGCTCTTTGGCGGTGTGACCACAGCAGCGCAAGACACCCTCACCATTGCCGAGCGCGTAGTCGAGCGTCTGTCCGAGCGCATCGACGTTGTTACCACCACCGTGGGCGAAGCCGCAAAGCTCGCCCCCAAACGCATCGAGGTTCCCGGTCATATCGAACACCGCGCATCGACCTCGCGCTAACCATTCGTTCGCAACTGCCTGTTCACACACGTTTTTTGAGCGCTTGATACGCTTTAACCCTGCGGAAACATTTTTCTGCGATAGTATCTGCGATATAGACCAGTCGAAACCCGCCCGAAAGAAAGGGGAGCGACATGAACCAGCAGAACATCGATTACGTACTCCGCTCCGTAGAGCAGCGTGACATCCGCTTTGTGCGTCTGTGGTTTGTCGACATTCTCGGCCGCCTCAAGAACTTTGCCATTAGCCCCGAGGACCTCGAGGTCGCTTTTGAGGAGGGTATTGGCTTTGACGGCTCCGCCATCGAGGGCTTTGCCACGCCCGAGGAAGCCGACATGCTGGCGTTTCCCGATGCTTCGACCTTCCAGATCCTGCCGTGGCGCCCGAGCCACAACGGCGTCGCCCGCGTGTTCTGCGACGTGTGCACTCCCGATCGCAAGCCGTTTGCCGGCGATCCGCGCGATGCCCTGCGCCGCATGTTCCGCAAGGCCGAGAAGGCCGGCTACCTGCTCAATGTGGGTGCCGAGCTGGAGTATTACTACTTCCCCGACGAGCACACCCCCGAGCCGCTCGACAACGTGGGCTACTTCGATCTTTCGGTGAGCGATGCCGCTCGCGACCTGCGTCGCAACACGGTCCTCACGCTCGAGAAGATGTCCGTGCCCGTGGAGTACACCTTCCACGCTGCCGGTCGCTCGCAGCACGGTATGAGCCTGCGCCATGCCGAGGCCCTGAGCATGTCCGACGCCATCACCACGGCCAAGCTCATCATTAAGCAGCAGGCCTACGAGAGCGGTTGCCACGCCTCCTTTATGCCCAAGCCGTTGGCGGGTGAGGACGGCAGTGCTATGTTCCTGTGCCAGTCGCTGTTCGACCACGACGGCAACAACGTCTTTTGGGGCGAGGACGACGAGAAGTACCACCTCTCCGATATCGCCAAGCACTACATGGCCGGCATCCTGGCGCACGCGCGCGAGATCAGCGCTATCACTAACCCCACGGTCAACTCGTATAAGCGCATCACCACGGGTGGCGACTCCGTGCCGCAGTACGCCACGTGGGGCCTGCGCAACCGCGCGAGTATGGTCCGCATTCCGGTCTACAAGCCCGGCAAGCAGCTGTCCACGCGCATCGAGCTGCGCAGTCCCGATCCCATGGCCAACCCGTACCTGGTCAACGCCGTCACGCTAGCGGCCGGTCTGGACGGCATCGAGCGCAAGCTGGAACTCCCGCCCGAGGCAACTGCCGAGACGCTCAAACTTACCGACCGTCAGATGGTCGAGGCCGGCTACACGCCGCTGCCGCGCTCGCTCAAAGAGGCACTCGACGTGTTTGAGGACTCGCAGTTTATGAAGGATGCCCTCGGCGAGCACATCCACAGCTTCTTCCTCAAAAAGAAGCGCGCCGAGTGGCATAAGTTTGAGTCTACGATCACCGAGTGGGAGATCAAGCACTACCTGGCGAACTCCTAATCACGCTGGCTTGTTCCAGTACGATTGAGCTCATTTCTTTGGAGGCCGATATGTCCGAAAAGAGTGCCCTGTTCATGGCGCGCACGACGCGCTTCCACGAGTTTGCCCGCAGCTTGACGACCACCCTGGGTGTCGAGGTGAGCCTGGCAACCCCCGATTCGCCGACTGCGGCGCACGACTTTGACCTGCTGATCCTCGATTCCGATGGCATCCGCAGCGACCGCATCGATCAGATTGCCAAGTGGCTTGACGACCGCGGCGGTGTCCCCATGCTGGTGATTGTCGACGACGAGGCGCTCGGTACCCTGCGTCTGCCGAATCACGCGCATGCCGACTTTGTATGCCCCACGGCGACGCCCAACGAGCTCAAGGCTCGAGCGCAGCGCCTGATGGGCGAGGAAGAGACCGTCACCGCCGACGATGTGCTCAACATCGATAACCTCGAGATTAACCTGGCCACCTACCAGGTGACGCTCGATAACGAGCCCATCGACCTGACGCTGATGGAGTACTCGCTGCTGAGCTTTTTGGCGACGCACCCCAACCGCGCCTACAGCCGCGAGGTGCTGCTGCACCGCGTGTGGGGCTTTGAGTACTGCGGCGGCACGCGCACCGTCGACGTGCACATTCGACGCATCCGCTCCAAGGTGGGCCCGCAGATCGCGGCGCACATCACCACCGTCCGTGGCGTGGGCTATCTGTTTAAGGACTAGATTTTCACCACAAAGGGGACGGGCGCCTTTGTGGTGGTTTTGACGCAGATACGGGTTCCTCTCGAATCTGCAGCAGAACTTAAGCCTTCCTAAAAGATTGCGTTCTCATACACTTGCGCCCGCATATTGGGGTACAACTCAACGTGAACAATGATGGCCCGCCACATGTTTGGCGGGCCTTTGGTTATTTGACGAAAGGATCGCAGCTATGAGCGAGTACGATTCCCAGCGTCCCCAGGATGCGGGCAACGCCGGCGAGACCCAGCAGCAGCCGCGCGTGCAGGTGGAGTCGACGCCTGCCGACAGCAACATTCCCTACGTGCAGGCCTACGACACACAGACCGGCAAGCCGCTGGGCGGTGCGCAGGTCGTGAACAAGCACACGGTGGTCAAGACCAAGACCAAAAAGCTGCCGATCTTTATTACGGCACTCGCGGGCTGTGCCTGCGGAGCCTTGCTGGTCATTGCGCTCATTATGAGCGGCACGCTCGATATCGGTGGCGGCAAGAATGCCGTGACGGCGGGCGCTTCGGGTTCATCGACGCAAAAGATCACGATCGACTCCGAGGACACCACGCTGGCCGAGGCCGTTTCTGCCAAGGCATTGCCCTCCGTCGTTTCCATCACCGCCACTTCGAGCGGTAGCCAGAATGGCTCGCTTTCGCAGTCTGCTGACGAGTCGGATAGTTCGGGCAGCGTCGGTTCGGGCGTTGTGCTCGATACCGAGGGTCACATCCTCACCAACAACCACGTGGTCGATGGCTACGACCAGTACGTGGTGACCATGGACGACGGCACCACCTACGAGGCCGAGTTCGTGGGCAACGACGCCTCGAGCGACCTAGCCGTCATCAAGCTCAAGGACGCCGACGCCTCCAAGCTCACGCCGATTGAGATTGGTGATTCCTCCAAGCTCAACGTGGGCGAGTGGGTCATGGCGATCGGCTCGCCCTTCGGCAACGAGCAGTCTGTCTCCACGGGTATCGTGTCGGCGCTGTATCGCTCCACGGCCATGAGCTCTACCAGCGGCAATACCATCTATGCCAACATGATTCAGACCGATGCCGCCATCAACCCGGGCAATTCCGGTGGCGCGCTCGTCAACGACAATGGCGAGCTGGTGGGCATCAACTCGCTCATCGAGAGCTACTCGGGCTCCAGCTCGGGCGTGGGCTTTGCTATTCCCGTTAACTACGCCAAGAACATTGCCGACCAGATCATCGACGGCAAGACGCCGGTGCATCCGTACATGGGCGCTACGCTTTCGAGCGTCAACGCGCTCAACGCCCGCACTAACAAGCTGAGCACCGATAGCGGCGCGTATGTGGCGAGCGTCGTCGAGGATGGCCCCGCCGCCAAGGCCGGCATCCAGGAGGGCGATGTCATTACCAAGCTGGGCGATGACGAGATTACGAGCGCCGATGGCCTGATCATCGCGCTGCGCAGCCATGAGGTGGGCGAGAAGGTCGAGATCACGCTCGTGCGCGGCAAGGAAGAGAAAAAGGTCACGGTCGAGCTGGGCTCCGATGAGGAGCTGCAGAACCAGCAGCAGGACGACAGCTCGACTGACACCGGCAACGGCGGTATTACCGACGAGCAGCTGCGCCAGTATCTGGAGGAATTGCTCGGCCAGCAGGGCCAGGGCCAGGGCTACGGTCAAGGTTACTAACGGGCCGCATTACACATGCCGATGTCAGAGGGGGCTGTCCCGCCAACGCGGGACAGTCCCCTCTTTTCGTACCGATCCATTGGGGACGGAGGAAAACGGACCACTTGGGGCTGACAAGAGGCCTGGTTCGCAATGGTCTGGACAGTTAGTTCAGATACGTATAAACCCGAGGCGGTTCAGCATGCGTTTTGAGCTGTTTGGGATGGGGGAGGGGTTCGGATGGGAGTTTAGAAGGGGGACGAGCCGGTCGTGCAGCCCCCGGGGTGGCCAAATTGGCTGGAATGGCGACGTCTGAACACGACCAGGCTCGCAGAATTATACGTATCTGAACTAACTGTCCAGTCCGGTCCGG
>CABSUD010000087.1:0-5795 GCA_902480795.1 uncultured Collinsella sp.
ATCCACCTGTCCTTTGTGCCCGAGGATCGTCTGGGCATGGGTCTGGTAGGCTCGATGGGCATGACCGACAACATGATGCTGAAAAGCTACGGCAAGGGCCATTCGCCCATCGTGGACCGCAAGGCCCCGCTGGCGCTGGCCGAGACGATCAAGAAAGAGCTGGGCGTCGTCACGCCCGACCTGAACACCCCGGTCTCCCGCCTGTCGGGCGGCAACGTCCAGAAGGTGCTGGTGGGCCGTGAGCTGGCCGCCGACCCCATCGTCCTGATGACCGCCTACGCGGTGCGCGGTCTGGACATCAACACGTCCTACACGATCTATCACCTGCTCAACGAGCAGAAAAAGCGCGGTGTAGCAGTCATTTATGTTGGCGAGGATCTGGATGTCCTGCTGGAGCTGTGCGACCGCATCGTCGTGCTTTGCGGCGGTAAGGTCAACGGCATCCTCGACGGCCGTCATACCACGAAGGAAGAGGTCGGTCTGCGTATGACCAATCTGGTAAAGGAGGAGCAGGCATGAGTCAGACTGCCACTGCGGCCCGCGAGCCGCTGCTGCGCATTGCCAAGCGCGAGGGCACCACGATGCCCCAGAAGATCGCCGTCCGTGCCATCGCCATCATTCTGGCGCTGGTCGTGGATGCTGTCTTTATCTTTTTTGTCACGGGGCTGAACCCGCTCGCCGTCTACGGCGTTATGTGGGGCGGCACCTTCGCCAACATGACCCGCTTCAGCTGGATGCTGCGCGACCTGTCCACGCTGCTCTGCGTCGGCATCGCGCTGGCCCCGGCCTTCAAGATGCGCTTCTGGAACTGCGGCGGCGAGGGCCAGATCCTGATCGGCGGCCTGACTGCCGCCCTCATCATGGTGTATCAGGGCAACAATCTGCCGCTGCCGCTGCTGTTTGCCGCCATGGCGCTGGGCAGCATTGCCGCGGGCGCACTGTGGGGCTTCATCCCCGCGTGGTTCAAGTCCCGCTGGAACACGAACGAGACGCTGTTCACCCTGATGATGAACTACGTTGCTACGTCCATTGTTGCCTGCATGACCAACATCATGCGCGGCCAGGCGTCGAGCCTCGGCACGCTGAACAAGGCGACCAAGGCCGGCTGGTTCCCCGTCATTATGGGCCAGCGCTATACCATCAACATCATTGTGGTCATCGTGCTGACCTTCGTCATGTACGCCTATCTGCGCTTCTCCAAGCAGGGCTATGAGATCAGCGTTGTCGGCGAGAGCGAGAACACCGCGCGGTATGCGGGCATCAACGTCCGCCGCGTTACGGTGCGCACGATGCTGATCTCCGGCGCTCTGGCCGGTCTCGGCGGCCTCCTTGATAGCGTTAAGCAGCGTGAGCGTCTTGACGTTATCGGCGGGGGTCACGACGGGCTCGACCTCGCGGCGGACAACCTTCACAAAGTGCTTGAGCTGCATCTTGTGCGGCAGTGCCGGGTCGACGGCCGGAATCTCCATCTGCAGCGGCTTGTGCCAGTTAGAGGCGCCGTCGTAGGAGAACTGGTGCAGGCGGGGCAGCGAAAGGGCGCCCAAGGTTCCGCCGATAAAGTAGGCGTCGGCGTCGAAGGGGCGGTACTGCGGATCCTCGCGAGCGGTGGCCTCCCAGTTCCAGGGGCTGGCGGTGGCGTCAGAGATGGTCATGCTCGCAAGCGCGCCATCGGCAAAACGGACGTTGACCACGGCGGAGTCCTCGGTCTCAAAACCGCGGGCGGCGCTGGACTGCATGCCCTGGACGGCAACGGGCTCGCCCAGCAGGTAACGGAGCAGGTCGACGTCGTGCACCAGGTTGACCAGGATCGGGCCGGCACCCTTCTTGCGGCGCCACTCGACATCGAAGTACTCGTCGTTCTTATAGATCATGTAGTGGAAGCTCGACACGGTGAGCTTGCCCAGCTCGCCGGACTCGATGATTTCCTTGGCCTTGTTGACGAAGGGGTTGTGGCGACGGTGCTGACCCACGAGCACGGGCACGCCGGCGGTCTCGGCCTCGGCGGCGAAGGCCTGGGCATCCTCGAGATCGTTGGAGATCGGCTTTTCGACCAGCGGCACGATGTTGCGCTTCACAGCCTCGCGGGCTACGCCCAGGTGCAGGTCGTTGGGCGTGGCGATAATGACGGCCTCGGGCTTGACCTCGTCCATCATCTGGGCGGGATCGGTGTAAAACGGCACGCCGGCGGCCTCGGCCGTGGCGCGGGCGCCCTCAAAGGCGTCGGCGATGGCGACGAGCTCGGCCTCGGGCTCCTCGGTGACAAAGCGGATGTGGTTGCGGCCCATGGCGCCGGCGCCGATAACGGCAATGCGGACGGGGTTGAGCTCGGACATTTCGACTCCTTAATACTGGTGACCGGTGGGATGCGACAAAGGGGCTGTCCCTTTGTCGCATCGGTAAAACTAGGCGGACTTCTTCTTGCTGTCGGAGACCATCATGTAGACGGTGAGCACGACGGCGATGGCGGCGATCACAATGGCGCCGTAGAAGGACTGCTGGTAGGCGGCGCTGCCGGCCTCGGCGTGATACAGCACGGCGGTGATGGGCTGGCTGATCCAGGTGGAAGCGGCGTAGCCCAGGAACATGATGCCGTAGTTGACGCCGATGTTGCTGGTACCGAAGGCGCCGCCGGTGAGCGGCGGGTAGATGACGAGCAGGGCGCCAAAGCTAAAGCCAAGCAGGGCGAGCGCCACAAAGAACATGGCCTGCGTAAAGCTCATCGACATGATGACGAGTGCGACGATAGTGACGACAAGGCTGATGAGCAGCGACTTATAGGCGCCGAGCTTGTCGATGATCTGGCCAAAGGACAGGCGGCCGACCAGGTTGGCGCAGGTGTTGACGGAGACCACCACACCGCCGAGGGCGACGGCCGCGGCGCTCGTGGGATCGGCGAAGAGCTGGACGGCGGCGATGGAGGCAACCTTGCCCACGAGCAGGGTGCCCGCGGTGGCGGCAAAGGCGAAAGTGACGATGAGGACCCAGAAGCGCGGGGTCTTGACCATCTCGCCCGGGGTGAGGTCACCGAAGGTGCCGGCATGTGCGCCACCCTTGGGGGCCTCGAAGCCCTCGGGCAGCCAGCCGGCCTCGGGGGCCTTCAGGAACAGGGCGGAGGCGGCGATCGTCACAAAGAAGATGACGCCGAGTGCCTTGAGGGCGCCAAAGATGCCCAGGCTCGGGATGAGCAGCGAGGCGAGCACCGGGGACAGCACAGCGGGGCCGGCGGTCGAAGCGGCCAGGGTGATGCCGGAGGCGAGACCCTTCTTGTCGATGAACCACTTTTGGCCGGTGGTGAGCGCCGGGTTGTAGCCCAGACCGTTGCCGACGGCGGCGACGAGCGAGAACCACAGGTAGAACTGCCACGGCTCGGTGACGGTGCCGGACATGAACCAGCCCAGGCCGTAGCACACGGCGGCGGCGATCACGACGTTGCGCGGGCCGATCTTGTCGGAGATGCGGCCGGCGAAGATACCCGTCACGGCCATGATGGTCTGAAAGACCGGGAAAGCCCAGGTAAGGGCGCTCGACCACTCGGGGTAGACGGCGAGCAGGTTCTTGCTCACGACGGAATACAGCGCGATGGAGCTGATAAAGAACATGGTGACGCACGCGGCGGAAAGCACGACGGCGCGACCCTTGTTGGAGTTGGTGGAAGCCATTGGACTCTTTCTAATCGATACGGGGGAGGAGCGGGCGTGTCCGCGGGCCTCCCTGTCAGGTTGGTTTACTGGTCAGTCGGCTTGGCGACGCCGGACTCATCGGACCAAAGCTCGACACCCTTGTTCTTAAGGTAGTTGTCGGCATAGGCGCGACGGCCGCCGGGCTTGGCGGTGAGGTCGCCCATCATGTTGGAGAAGCCGCCGTCGACCTTGATGGCGTCGCCGGTGGTAAAGTCCGAGCGCTTGGACGCCAGGAACATGACGGCGTTGGCGATATCGCTGACCTCGCCGATGCGACGCGTGGCGATCAGGCGGCTGCGGCTCTTTTCGACCTCGGGGTCGGCGTAGAAGTTGGCCGACATCGGGGTCTTAACGAAGCAAGGCTCGACGCAGTTGGAGCGGACGCCGTAGGGACCCCACTCGGCGGCGAGCATCTTGGACATCATGTTGACGCCGGCCTTGGTGGAGCTGTACACGCCCGAGAACGTCTCGGGGGAGTGGCTGGCAACGGTCGAGATGTGCACCAGGCGACCCTGGCCGGCCTTGATCATCTCGCGACCAAAGCGCTGCGAGGTGATGAAGTAGCCGGTGAGGTTGACGTTGAGCACCTGCTCCCAGTCGCTCAGCGGCAGGTCCTCCATGGCGGCGAAGCGCAGGATGCCGGCGGTGTTGACGAGAACGTCGACGCGGCCGAAGTCGGCGATGGTGGCGTCGACGGCAGCCTGAACCTCGGCCTCGTCGGTGGCGTTCATCTTGTAACCCTCGGCGTGGATGCCAAACTCGGCGGCGAGGTCGGCGGCTGCGACCTTGACCTTTTCCTCGTCCAGGTCGAGCAGGACGACGTTGGCGCCGTTGCGGGCGAACTCGCGGCAAATCTCGACGCCCATACCGCCGAGCGCGCCAGTCACGGCGCAGACATCGCCCTCGAGCTTAAGCCAGTTGCTCATAGGAACTTCCCTTCTTGTGTCTCCCGGTGGGCCGCTCCCATTAATCGACCCACGTGGTTTTCGCAGGTTATCGTATGCTTTGCATTTGCGCAGGTGAATTGCATATTTGTTAGAATGGCGTTAACCGTAGGTTTACACTGTGCAATGCAGTTTATGCTCAACTGAGCGCGTGACCTGCCAAAACGACCCCCCTTCGGCAGTTCATTGCCATGCGTCTGGAAACGGGAGATTGACGTGTACGATCGACGACTCGAGGCCATATCGGCCGCCGCGGAGCTGGGAAGCTTCTCGCGTGCGGCGGAAAAATTGCGTGTGTCGACTCCGGCGCTCGTCAAGCAGGTGTCGGGCTTCGAGGCCGAGTTCGGCATCACGCTGTTCGAACGCTCGCACTCGGGCGTCAAGGTGACGCCGGCGGGCGCTCTGCTGGTGGACGATGCGCGCTCGATTATGCGGCAGTCCGAGGACGCCCTGCGCCGTGCCCGACGTGCGGCGGGTGACGGCGGTGCCGTGCGCCTGGGCGTGTCGATGATGTGCCCGGGGCGTCAAACGCTGTCGATGTGGTCGGGCATCCACGATCTGGAATCGTCGTTGCGCTTTGAGATCGTGCCGGTGAGCGACCTCTATGACGAGCGCGAATCCGTCATGCGCAGCCTTGGTCGCGAGGTGGATGTGGTGCAGTCGAGTTTTTCGACCCCGCGCTGGGGTGACGCCTGCCAAAAGCTCCGCATTGTCAATGTGCCGTTTTATATCGACCTGCCGCGCACGAACCCGCTTGCGCGCAAGACGCGTATCACGGTTGCTGACCTGGAGGGCATGCGCCTGCGCGTACTCCGTCACGGCAACGACGTCATGGACAGCCTGCGTATCGACCTTTTGGCCGACGGCGGCGTAGACGTGATCGACGTGGACAGCTTCGACTTTGCGCTTTTTAACGAAGCCGAGGAAAAGGGCGACGCGGTGCTCACCTGCGGCGCATGGTCGGGCGTGCACCCGGCCTTTGTGGGCGTGCCGTTCCTGTGCGGCCGCGAAGTGCCGGTCTTTTTGCACTATCCGCTCGAGCCAACCCTCCAAGTACAAAAATTCGTCAACGCCATGGCCCAACTCCTCAACTAGTTCATCCTTACAAAACGAGGCCCTGGCCAAACGGCCAGGGCCTCACCAACTTTTATTCTGTTTTAATGACGGGTTG
>CABSUD010000088.1:0-5780 GCA_902480795.1 uncultured Collinsella sp.
CTCAGCGCATGCTCAACCTTTTCTTTGTGTTCAACTGCTCCGCCGAACTGTTGACGTCCGAGTAGAGCGTCTTGGATTCCGACCTGGTATATTGCTCCGGCAACATCGACTCGGATAAGCGCAAGTTTCGGCGCGATCGTGACAAACTGCTCGAGCGTGGCATCTTAATCAAGGAGGTTCGCCCCGCCGGTGCGCAGGAGACCGAGGAAAGCTCGTGGACAATCGACCGCGAGCACACCTTTGCAGCAGGCGGCCTCATCACCGCAGACGACGCCGATATCCTGCTCAACGCCATCGACCAGACACTAGCGGCCGGCTCGTCCACTTTTGCCGCACCGCTTGCCGATATTCGCTCCAAGATTGCCTATCTCACCGGTAGGACGACGGTGGACGAAGCACCAATCCGCCGCTCTCCCACCGTCGATGCGGTGTGGAGCGCCTTTGCCGAGCGATGCGCGCTGCGATTTTTATATCAGAACGGACGCGGCGAGCAGAAAGAACGTACCGTCTGCGTCTACGGCATGTTCGAACGCGAGGGCGTGGCGTACTTCTGCGGCCTCGACAATGTCACCGACGGCATCAGGACATTCCGCTGCGACCGTATCGTTCGCGCTTGGCGTCCTTCGAAGGCCTACGCCATCCCTGCGGACTTCAATCTCAACGACTATCTGTTCTTTGAATTCGATTTTGCCGACCGACCGCCCGTTGCAGCCACGTTCTCGTTCGCCCCTCAGACGCAGATCGATATGATCAACGGCCTCACGCGCGGGCGAGGTGAGCTCGCACACACCGATGCGGGATGGACCTGGACCGTTGACGTGCGTGACCTTGAAGCCGCCGCCTCATTTTGCATGGCCCACGCCGTGGACGGCATGAGGCCCGTGGCCCCCAAATCGCTCAAGCAGGCGTGGAACCGCCTCATTGAAAGGACGGTGCACGAGCATGCCCGTGCGTAAACTCACCAGCGAGCAGAGACTCTCGCGCGCCATCGACATCATGGAGGCCCTCTACGCCGCCGGCGAGAGCGGCATGACACGAGCCGAGATTTGCAGCCGCTTTGACATCACAGGGGTGTCGCTCGACGAGATTCTCGAGATCGTCTCGACGCTCGCGGACCGAGAATCGGGCGCGCGCATCATCTGCGAATGCCGCGGCGAGCGTGTGGTCCTCACCGGCGACGCCGGGCGTGTTCTACCGTTGCGCCTGAGTGCCGCCGAGGGCGCCGTGCTCAACCATGAACTTGAATCGTTGGGGATCGAGCCGCAGACGGCAGCTCGGATTCGACATGCCCTTCTGCCCGAAGAGCTCGGCTATAACCAGCGCGTCTTTGACACCGTCAACCACGGGTCGCACTGGCAGCAGCTGAGCTGCGCCATTCAGGACGGTGTTCGTTGCCGCATCTCGTATCGCTCGATGGACGATGCGCGGCCACGCGAGCGTCTGGTCGACCCCTTGCGCATTACGGCAAACGGCGACCAAACATACCTGATTGCCTGGGACATCGCGGTCGATGAGCAGCGCACCTATCGCATGGATAAAATCGAGGACCTGACCTTGACGGAAGACTCCGTCGTGCCTCACACACCGGGCGTCGCATCCCTCCACGATTCCCTTGCCCGGACGCAGCGTAGCGCAAAGCTCTTGATGCCATTCGATATGACGGAGCATCTGGACTGGGCCGGCATCACCCTAATCGAGCACAGCGGGGCAGACATGGCAACGGTAACCGTGCATTACGGCTCCGAGCGTTGGCTACTGAGCCAGGTAATCGCAGCGGGCGGAGCCATCCGCATCTTGGATGACCCCGCCCTGTCAAAGCGTCTGTGCGATATGGCAAAAACCCTCGTCTGTCCGCTTTAGCGCCGCCGCTCGTGGCGTGCGCGCCACAGTTGCAGATAGTGCCCGATCTGCGCCGATTCGATGCGCTGGTAGGAGCTCGTGGGCAGCGACGTTAAGAACTTCTTTCCGTAGCCCTTCGTCACCAGGCGCGGGTCGGCCAGAATCAGCACGCCGCAATCGGTCGACGAGCGGATAAGGCGGCCGGCCGCCTGCTTGACCTCGAGCACCGCCTCGGGCAGCGAATAGCGCGCCCAAGCGCGGTCTTCGCGCAGGTTGCGCTCGCACGAGAGCGGGTCCGTGGGACTCGAGAACGGCAGCTTGGGAATGATGACGCAGCGCAGCGTCTCGCCGCTGGCGTCGAATCCCTCCCAGAAGGCCTTAAGCGCAAAAAGCGACGAGGTCGGCTCGTTGATAAACCGGTCGCGCAGGCGACGAGGAGATGAGTTGCGCTGCTGGCAGTTGAGCTCCAGACCCGCACGGGCCATCTTGGGCTCAACGCGGGCGTACAGGTCTTCCATGTCGCGCCGATTGGTGAACAGTGTGAGCACCGATCCGCCCATGGCAAGATGGGCGTCGACCAGCACGCGCTCGAGCGCCGTAAGATAGCTCTCACGATCGCGCGGATCGGGGATATCGCCCGCAACGACTACAGCCATGTTCGAATCGAAGTCGTAGCTCGAGTCCAAGTGCAACGATGAGGATGTTGAAGCACCGATGCGATCGAGGCCGACCGCGTGGTTAAAGTGTTCAAAGCTTTTGGACACCGTCATGGTCGCCGAGGCAAAGATAGCCGTGTGAACCTCGGGCAGCCACTCGGTTGCCAAGGCCTCGCCAATGTCGATGCGCTCTGCGGTCATTGACTCTCCGCCGGCACGCAACCTGCGATTGACCTGCAGCGAAAACACGTAGTGTTCATCGGTGCCATCAATGATGAGTTTGAGGTTCTCGGCCAGCTCGTGCAGGCGGCGCGAGATATCACCCAGGTCGACAACAACCTCGGGCTTGTCGGCGGCGACGGCTTGCACCAGCGCGTCGACGCTCTTGTCAGCTTGTTCCAATGCGTCGATGGCAGCGTAGGCCGACTGTAAGAAATCATTCCAGTCGTCAGATTCGCGCAACTCGGGGCCAATCCATAGATTGGCATTGTCATAACCCCCACGGGCACGGCGGCCGAGCTCGCGAACGCCATCGAACACGTCGGCGATTGCCATGCTCGCGCGCGCAACCGTCGACGTCGCCTTGGCAGTAAGGCCCAGATAGAGCGTAGAGCCCTCGGAGGTTGCCAAATCACGGGAAACCTGGCTTAGCGCGCCGGTGCTCGAGCCACCCAGGCGCTCAAACAGAACGCGTGATTCGTCCGCCGACACCACGCGCGCCCACTGACGGCGCGCCTCGCGCTCGATGGAATGGGCCTCGTCGATTACCCAATGACGAATCGGAGGCAAAATCCTGCCCTCGGCCGCGACATTGCGGAACAGCAGGGAATGGTTGGTGACCACCACATCGGCATGCGCCGCACGACGACGAGCGCCGTGGACCAAACATTTATCAGGGAAAAACGGGCAGAGGCGACGAGCACACTCGCGCGAGGCCGTCGTAAAGTCGGGGCGGTTGACGCTGCGCCACCGAATGCCAAGCGAGTCGAGGTCGCCATCGGCTGATTGGCAGACGTACGCCATAATGACCGCGACCGCCGTGAGCGTGTCCGCCGGATCGCGCTTGGTGGTAATCTCGACCTGGCCGCGGCTCATGCGCTCAAGCTTGCGCAGGCACGGATAGTGGTCATACCCCTTGAGAGCGCAAAATGACAGACCACCGTCTAGTTGCTCGGCAAGTTTTGGCAGCTCATGGTACATGAGCTGGTCTGCAAGATTGTTCGATTTGGTCGCAATACCAACCGTGATGTTGTTACGGCGTGCCGCCTCGGCAAAAGGCACCAGATAGGCCATCGATTTGCCGACGCCTGTGCCCGCCTCGATTACACGATGAGTGCCCGTGACCAGCGCATCGCGGACCTCGAGCGCCATCGCGATCTGCTCATCACGCGGCTCGTAGGTGGGATACATGCGATTGACCAGGCCACCTGGCGCATAGTCTGCCTCAATCTCCTCACGACTCGGCATCTTGAGGACCGGCAGTTCGTCGGCGTCCACCCGATCGTCGGCGCGATCGGCCTTGAGGACGTCAGCACGAGCGGCGCTGAGAGAGAAGATAGAACCAGGGTTCTGCCCTGCCAAGAATGAGAAGATTGGACGATAGGACCAAGGCACGTCCGGATGCATGTCGGCTAGGCGCGCCATGAGGCCCTGGGGCAAGTCGGTGAGCGCCACGAGCAACACGCGCCATACGCCACACAGGGCGTCGACGTCGGCATTGGCACGGTGTGATACCGAGTCACAGCCAAACAGATCGGCCATAAAAGACAGCTTGTGCGAGGCCAGGCGCGGAAGCGCGATGCGCGACAGCGCCAGCGAATCGATCCAAATATCGCTCACGTTGACGCCGCCTTTGACCGACTCGATAAACGAGCGGTCGAACGTGGCGTTATGTGCGATCACCGGGCAGCCGCCGACAAAATCGGCGAGAGCGGCCACGGCCTCGACGGCCGACGGGGCATCTGCCACATCGGCGTTTGTAATGCTCGTGAGCTCGGTAATTTCGGCGGGAATCAGCTGCTTGGGATGCACGAAGGTATCGAAACGGTCGACGATCTCGCGGCCCGAAAGACGGGCCGCCGAGATCTCGATCAGCTCATTGTCCTGCACCGAAAGACCTGTGGTCTCGGTATCGAGGACAATCACATCTTCCTCGATAAGGCCAAAGGACTGCGTTTTGGCGCGTTCGGCTAGCGTGGCATAGGAGTCGATGACAAACTGCGGCGTTCCTGACGAAACCGCGTCCTCGATTAGCATGCAATGCCCGCTCGACGAAGGCCCATACGGATTAGGCTGTCACAGACCTGCGGGAACGTCATGTCGTCGGTGTGGCGAATCTCATCCGGATACAGCGACGTATCGGTCATGCCGGGAATGGTATTGGTCTCGAGGATGACGGGGCCGTCCTCGCTCACGATAAAATCGCTGCGAGAGATGCCCAGGCAACCGAGGGCCTTGTGAGCAGCACAGGCAAGCTCCTGAGCGCGAGCGTAATTCTCGGGTGAAATCTGCGCCGGAATGCGATGGATGTCCGTAGGGTCGACATACTTCACGTCCAGATCGTAGAACTCGCAGTCCTTGGGCTTACGAATCTCGACAATCGGCAGAGCGCGCACGTCGTCCTCGCCGTATACGCCGACGGTGATCTCGGTACCCTCGATACACTTCTCGACCAGCACTTTGTCGCCGTACTCAAACGCCTTGGCGATTGCCGCGGGCAGCTCGGAGGGCTCATGGACCAGGGAAATGCCATAGCTGGAACCGTTGACGGCCGGCTTCACAAAGCAGCGCTCGCCACAAACCTCGACGATATGATCGATATCGGCTTCATCGCCCACCTCGAGCGCGAGGCCGGGGGCAACGGGAATGCCCGCCTTGGCGTACAGGAGCTTAGAGACCTCCTTGTCGGCACCGCAGGCGCTGGCAAGCACGCCCGAGGCCGTGTAGGGGATACCCAGGGTCTCCATGGCGCCTTGCATGGCGCCATCCTCACCACCGGCACCGTGCATGGCGATAAATGCCACGTCGAAACCGCCGGTTGCCATGGTTACCATAAAGTCATCGGCGGCCGTATCGAGCAGCTCCACCGAGGTGTAGCCGGCCTCCTTCAAGGCAGCCACGACGTTCTTTCCCGAATTGAGCGAGATCTCGCGCTCAGCGGAATGACCGCCCGCCAAGACCGCTACGTGCATGTTCTCTAGGCTTTTACCCGGCATGGGCAGACTCCTCCTCTATAATTTCTGCAGCTGATACCATATTGTAGCGATACCCTCTACGTTTCTAGAA
>CABSUD010000089.1:0-5756 GCA_902480795.1 uncultured Collinsella sp.
GAGGCTCATGTCTAAGTGCGAGAGCAATGTCAATGAGCTGATTGTCCCCGGGCTCGTGGGAATTCCTGAAACGGTTTCGTCAAGGCTCGCAGAATATCGGGACTGGCGCGGTGATGTCCAAGCAGATGTTTCTGATTTAGAGACATGCGCTTCGAATCTTGAGATTCAAGGCCCGGCCATTACGGCGATTGACTTTGTTAACCCCTGCGCCCGTTACTCGGAGGTCTCCTTTGAGCTCGGTGACGATGCGATTCACGCTCGTTTGATCGAGCCTGTCGGTCGTGCCCGAGTATCTGAGCGCGTGCCGCTGTGCCTGATGTTCCACGACATCGATCGGCCCGTGCGCGGCTGGCATCACATGACGAGATTTGCCGCCATGGGGTATGCCGTGCTTGCACTGGACGATGAGGTGATTGGACCCAGCGATCTGCGGCAGGGGATTACTTCGCCTGCTTTTGTCAGGCGCGTCCGTTGGGGCTGTGCGTTGGCGAAGGTCGCGCGCAATCTTGATGGCATGGACCCCGACCGCATCTTTGCATGGGGCGAGGGTCTAGGCGGTGGAGTCGCGCTGGCGGTTTCTGCTCTGGACGAGCGGGGTCTCGCCTGCACGGCGGTTGCCAATCCGCTTCCCGGCGGCCTCGAGGCGCTGTCGTCTCGGGTGCGCGGCTCGGTGCTCATGGGCACATCGCTCATGGATACCGTGAGCGATCCCAAGGATCAGTTTGCCGTATTCAACGGTCTTGAGTGTGACCGGAGGCATATCATCTATGCCAAATACGCTCACGAGCGCATCAATGCGTTCGAAAACGAAGTCATCGACTTTTTTAACCAAACGTTCTACTCGTGTTCTTTGGCCTAGACGGCCTGGACACTGCCAACAAGAGTGGGCGGCATAGGGCTGCCCACCAGACAACTAAGGAGATTCTTGTGGCAACTCAGAAATTCACCGGCGTTATCCCTCCCGTCGTTGTTCCCGATACCGAAGACCACCAGCTCGATGTTGCCTCCTTTGAGCGCAGCATCAACCGCATGATCGATGCCGGCGTCGATGGCTTGTTCTTCCTGGGCTCCTCGGGCGAGGTCGTCTTCTCCACCGACGAGCGTCGCCGTCAGATCATCGCCGAGGCGGTGCGCATCGTCGACCACCGCGTTCCCGTTCTGGTCGGCATCATCGACACCGAGACCGAGCGCATGATCGAGCACGGTAAGGTCGCTCAGGAGCTGGGCGCCGATGCGCTTGTCGCCACCTGCCCGTTCTATGCCCTGCAGGGCATGACCGAGGTCGAGGAGCACTTCCGCATCCTGCACGAGGAGCTCGACCTGCCCATCTTTGCCTATGACATTCCCGTCTGCGTTCATACCAAGCTCCCCTGGAAGCTCCTTGCCAAGCTCGGCGCCGAGGGCGTTCTGGCCGGCGTCAAGGATTCCTCGGGTGATGACATCTCGTTCCGCTACCTCGTTCAGGAGAACGAGAAGAACGGCCATCCGATGAGCATCCTCACCGGTCACGAGGTTGTTGTCGACGGCGCCTACCTCGGTGGCGCCGACGGTTCCGTCCCGGGTCTCGCCAACGTTGAGCCCGAGGGCTACGTGCGTCAGTGGAAGGCCGCTCAGGCTGGTGACTGGGCTACCGTCAAGGCCGAACAGGACCGCCTCAATGAGATTTCGCACATCTGGGATGTCACCTCGGGCGTCCAGGGCTATGCCGGTGGCGTCGGCGCCTTCAAGACCGCTATGAACCTCATGGGCATCTTCGACAGCCCGACCATGCCGCGCCCGGTGAAGGCCATGACCGGCGAGAACGTCGAGGCGATTAAGAAGGTCCTCCAGGACAACGGTCTCCTGTAAAGCTTCCCCGGGCACCCGATCTTGGGGCTCAAGCGGTCGAGCGTGACCCATTAGGTCAACGCCCGACCGCTTTCACCCCAACCTCGGGCACCCGGGAAACCTTTACCAAGCTGCGGCGATAACGCAGCCTTCATTTCCTGTAGTTGTTTTTATCTCCGAAGGAGAGCGACATGGAGAACAAGTACGTCTGCTCTGTCGATATCGGCGGAACTAAGATCGCGACCGCCATCATGGAGTACCCGGCTGACGGCAGCGTGCCCCATCCCGTATTTGAGGCCGAGGTTCCTACCGAGGCCCAGGAGGGCGGCGAGGCCGTCTTCCAGCGTATCGAGGCGTCCATCAAGGCTGCTCTCGAGGCGAATACCGATGTCGAGGTCCTTGGCGTCGGTATCGGTGCCGCCGGCGTTGTCGATCCCAAGACGGGCGCCATCGCGTATGCCAACGAGATCATGCCCGGCTGGTCCGGCGTCCAGTTGGGGCCGCGTCTGCGCGATGACCTCGGTCTTCCCGTTGCCGTTGTAGGCGACGTGCAGGCTCATGCTCTGGGCGAGGCCCACTGGGGCGTCGGCAAGGGCAAGTTCTCCGTCTTGTGTCTTGGCATCGGTACGGGCATCGGCGGCGCATATGTCGAGAACGGCCGCGTGATGCAGGGCTTCCATGGTGCTGCCGGCCATATGGGCCACATCGAGTGCTCGGCTGCCGCCGGCATTCCCTGCGCCTGCGGGCGTTCCGGCCATCTGGAGTCGGTTGCTTCGGGCACTTCCATTGGTCGAATGTACGATGAGCGTTTTGGCCGCGTCGACCCCAGCCGTCCTTCGGTCGGTCGCGATGTGAACGACCTGTGCCGTGCGGGCGACGCAAAGGCGACCGAGGTCATCCATGACGCCGGCTTTGCGCTGGGTGCCAGCTTGGGCTCGCTCGCTAACATCCTGGACCCTGAGGTCATCGTGCTTTCGGGTGGCGTGATTCACCAAGGTCCCGATTGGCGTTCGCAGACGTGGAAGGATTCGGTGCACGAGGGCTATGCCAGCCAGGCGCTCGATCCGCTTCAGGACACGCCGATCCTCATCGGTTCTCTGGAGGGCGATGCTCCGCTCATCGGTGCCGCCGAACACCTTCTTGCATCGTTGAAGTAAACATAACTACCAAGTGCGCCTTCTGAGGTGCCGTAGATTGACGTGAAAGAGGAGCGAAGCGTACTTCGGTACGTGAGCGACGGTTTGAACGTCAAGGTGCGGTGTCTCAGAAGGCTGTTTTTAGAAAGGTTGAGTCGAACATGACCGTCGATCCTTTGATTCAATCCCTGAAGGGCAAGCTCGTCGTGAGCGTTCAGGCGTATATGGGCGAGCCGCTTCGTACGCCCGAGACCATGGCTCAAATGTCTCGCGCTTGCGAGCTTGGCGGCGCCGCCGCCATTCGCTGCCAGGGTCTTGCCGACATTGCCGCCATTAAGGGTCGCTGTGAGGTTCCTGTTATCGGCTTGTGGAAGGATGGACACGAGGGCGTCTACATCACGCCGACGCTGCGTCATGCTCGCGCCTGCGTTGCCGCGGGTGCTGACATCGTGGCAATTGATGCCACTGATCGCCCGCGTCCCGATGGCAAGACCGTCGAGGACACCTTCCGCCCGCTGCACGAGGAGGGTGTGCTCCTGATGGCCGACTGTGCCACCATCGAGGACATTCGCCGTGCGGTTGATATGGGCTTTGACCTGGTATCCACTACGCTTTCTCACGGTGTTGCCGCCATCGACTGCACCATGGCCGATGGCCCCGATCTGCCGCTTCTGCGTCAGGCGACCGAGGAATTCCCCGGTCTTCCCATCATCTGCGAGGGCCGCGTGCACACGCCCGAGGAGGCCCGCGCCGCGATCGATGCGGGCGCCTGGGCCGTTGTCGTCGGCACCGCCATCACGCACCCCACGAGTATTACAAGTTGGTTCAAGGCTGCGCTTGAGGCGTAAGACAGGCCTCGTATCCGCTTGGGGCGGTATACTCAATAAAGGCAATTGATCGCGCGGGATCCGCTGGCCGGGTCCCGCGCTTGTTTTAGGAGGCACACATGCAAAAGGGAGATGCCATGGATGCGGCGGAGCGCTCGGAGCGCATCCCCGATATCGTCATCATCACCGGAATGTCCGGATCGGGCCGAACGCAGGCCATGCATGTGTTCGAGGACATGGGCTATTTTTGCATCGACAACTTGCCTCCGCGTCTGATCGCCCAGCTTGCCGAACTCGTCGGCATCAATACGGGCGTGGGCAGGCATCTTGCCGTCACCTGCGACCTGCGCAGCCAGGGCTTGTTCGATGAGCTGCTCGATGCCGTTGCCGCGCTCGAGGAGCGCGAGATGAGCTGTGACATCGTGTTTCTCGAGGCCTCTGACGAGGTGCTGATCCGTCGTTATAGCGAAAACCGCCGCCGCCACCCCATTGCCAAGCCGGGGGAGACTACGGCCGATGCGATTCAGCGCGAGCGCCTGCAGCTGCAGGGCGTGCGCGATCGAGCCGATATGATCATCGACACGAGCCGCCTGCGCACCTCTGCCCTGCGCAACAAATTGCGCATGGCGTTCTCCGAGCTGTCCGACCAGCAGCTCATGGACGTTCACGTGTTCTCGTTTGGCTTTAAGCACGGCATGCCCGTCGAGGCGGACATTATGATCGACGTCCGCTTCCTGCCCAATCCGTTCTACGATCCCGAGATGCGCACCATGACCGGTCTCGATAAAAAGGTCTCCGACTTTGTTCTGGACCATCCCAAGACCCAGGAGTTCTGGAAGGCCTGGACGCAGCTGCTCGATACGGTCATGCCCGGCTATATCGCGGAGGGCAAGCCACAGCTTTCTATTGCCATCGGCTGCACGGGCGGTCAACACCGCAGCGTTGCCATCGCCGAGGCCACGGCACGTTACCTGGAAGGTGCCCAATATCATGTGAGCATTTCCCATCGCGACCTGTCGCGCGCCAACACGAAAGCATAGGCCTGCATGTCGTTTACCGCCGAGGTGCGTGACGAGCTCGCGCGCTGCGAACCCGAATGTGAATACTGCGATTTGTCGACGCTTGCCGCCCTGACGCGTGTGAGCGGTACACTTTCGCTGGCCGGCTCCGGGCGGTATCGTTTGACGGTCGCGACCGAGACGGGCGCCGTCGCGCGCACGATGATCACGCTGACGCATCGCATCCTTAAGCTCAAAACGGAATTCACCGTTCGTAAATCGGTCTTGCATAAGGTCCGTAACTATCTCATTACCCTGCCCGATCAACCCGACCTGGACAAGGCTCTGGTGCTGCTGGGCATTCTCGACCGCAGGGGAGGGCTCGTCGCTGGTGTTCCCCGGCACATCGTTGCCCGTCCCTGCTGCAGGCTTGCCTACATCCGCGGCGCGCTCATCGCCGGCGGTTTCGTGGCCGATCCACGCGGCGATTTTCATTTGGAGATCGCGGTGCAGGGCGAGCAATATGCCCGGGGACTTTGCGATCTATTGGAGCAGATTGGAGTCCATGCGCGCGTTAACGCGCGGCGCGGATCCTTTGCTGTCTACATTAAGAGCGCCGAGGAGATCGAGCAGCTCCTAAAGCTGGTCGGCGCCAAGCGCAGCGTTGCCGAGATCGAGGAAGCGCGCGCGGTAAAATTGGTTAAGAACGACGTAAACCGTCGCGTGAATGCCGAACTGGCCAATCAGACCAGAAGTGCGGGTGCCGCCCAGCATCAGCTTGCGTTGATCGATGAGCTCGAACAGCGGGGTTTGCGCGACACGCTTCCGGACGCCTTGGCAGTCTTTTGCGACCTGCGCGAGCGCTATCCCGATCTGTCGCTGCGTGATTTGGGGGAGATGGCTGACCCTCCCTTGTCGAAGTCTGCCCTGTACCATCGCGTTTTGAGGCTTGAAAAGCTCATTGAAGC
>CABSUD010000090.1:0-5673 GCA_902480795.1 uncultured Collinsella sp.
CAAAACGTACTGTACGCCCGCAAAAGCTCTTCGTTTAACCACCCAGCTTAGATGCCCTCGCCCGCGTATTCGCGCGCTCGCATCCGTTACTCGGCTGGCCTGTATCGACGACCATCTCGGCGATATCTACTAAGACGAGCCTGTGCGACGCGTCCGTTGGGACCGCAGCTCCGGGGTGATTTTCATCGGTCGCATGCACGGGATCTCAGCGCTCCCCGCTCTCTGTAGCATGCGGACGGCCGACTACTCGTCCCCATCAACGCTTATGCGGAGTATGCTAGCACGTTCCGCGCCGGCGAAAAACCCTCAACACTGGTTTTATACGTTCGAAATTTCTCGCTATTACAGCCCTTCTCTAGGAGCAAAATACCTGAAAGCACTTTATCGAACGAAAGAAGGTTGCTATGCGCACGATTGGAATGAGCGACTACACCGTTGGCGAGGATTGCTTTACCGAGCTGCCCGCCGCACTGGCCGAGTACGGAGCGACCAAGGTCGCCATCATTGGCGGCAAGCGAGCCCTGGCTGCAGCGCTACCAGGGCTCGAGGCGGCACTTGAAGGTACCGATGTCGAGGTTCTGGAGACGCGCGTCTACGGCACCAACAGCACACGCGCCAATATCGCCAAGGTCGTGAACTCCCCCGCTTGCCAGCAGGCAGACGTGCTTATCGCCTGTGGCGGCGGCAAGGCACTCGACACCGTCAAGACAGCGGCCATCGAGCTCAAGAAGATCGTCTTTACCGTGCCGACGATTTGCTCTAACTGCTCCGCCGCGACCGCCATTGCCGTTGTCTACAACGACGACGGCTCGCTCGAGGGCTATTCGTACCCCAACCGACCCGCGCACATCTTCATCAACCCCAAGATCATCGCCGAGGCACCGGCAGAGTACTTCTGGGCCGGCGTGGGCGATGCCCTGTCTAAGCAGCCCGAGGTCGAATACGCCACGAGCGCCGGCAACCTAGAGCACACCGCCGGTCTTGGCCTGGCACTCGCCCACACCTGCTCCGAGCCGCTGTTTACCTATGGCGTCCAGGGTCTTGAGGACGTGCGCCAGGACCTGTCGAGCGAGGCCGTCAAGCAAATCGCACTCGATATCGTGGTCAATACGGGCTATGTCTCGAACCTGACGAACCAGAACGATTACTACTACAACTCGAGCGTGGCGCACGCATTCTACAACGCCACATGCAGCATTCCGCGCGAGGGCACCTACCTGCACGGCGAAGTCGTGAGCCTGGGCGTGCTCGTGCTGTTCGCCTATACGGGCGATACCGAGAACCTTGAGCGCTACGCGGCCTTTAACAAGCAGATGGGCCTGCCCGTGACGCTTGAGCAGGTCGGGCTTTCCGAGTCCGATATCCCGGCCCTGTGCGAGTACGCGCACGCCACCAACGAGTGGAAGCAGGGCAACCCCGAGCCCTTCACCGACGAAAAGTTCGCCGCCGCCATCAAGGCCGCAAACGCCTACGGCCACACCCTCTAGTTCTAACCCAAAACCACCACAAGGGAGCAGCACCTTTGTGGTGGTTTTTTATTGCTCCAGCATGCTGGGGTCGAACTCGCTTGCCGGGATCACACGGTAGCCGTGGCGCAGGAGCAGGTCGACGAAAACACCGTTGCCCGCGGTGAGCGTACCGCTAAAGGTGCCGTCGTAGATGTGACCCGCACCGCACGAGGGGCTGCGGTCCTGAAGGATGCACGCGACTATCTCTTCCGGTCCGCCTGCCTGCTCGCACATATCGAGCGCACGTTGGGCACCCAGGCGAAATTCGCGATCAACCGAGATGCCCTCGCAGGTACGAACCTCGCCGTTCACAATCTCGGACGGCTTGCGCGGCGTGAGCAGGCCGCCAAAGACCTCGGGGCACACGAGGAGGACCTCGGTCCCCGTGCGCTCGCAAGCCTCGACCAACGCGCGGTGGTAGTTATCGAGCCCGTTATACTTGCAGCTCTCGCCCATCAAGCAGGCGCTCACCACGATCTTCATTTCCATCCCTCTCAAGCAAAACGCCCCATTTGAGAAAGCTGCTCAAATGAGGCGTCGGCGTTTACTGGCTCGGCCGCGGCGTTACTGCTGCTTGGGCATCAGCGGGTTCTCGCGCGTGAGGAGATTCATGAACTCCTCGCCCGTGATCGTCTCCTTCTTGTACAGATAACGAGCCAGCTCGTGGAGCTTGAACTTGTTTTCCTTGAGGATCTGCAGGGCGCGGTCGTGCGCATCCTCAATCAACTTGGCGACAATTGCGTCCACACGCTCGGCCGTACCGGGGGCGCAGGTGAGCGACGTATCCTGGTTGAGGTACGCATTCTGGACGGTACCGAGCGCCATCATGCCAAACTCGTCGGACATGCCAAAACGCGTCACCATGTTGCGGGCGAGCTTGGTGGCCTGCTCGATATCGTTGGCGGCGCCAGTCGTCATCTCACCAAAGATGAGCTCCTCGGCCGCACGGCCACCGCAGTAGACGGCGAGCTTGTCCAGGACCTCCTGGCGTGTGGTCAGGAAGCGCTCATCCTCCTCGACCTGCATGGTGTAGCCCAGAGCACCGCTCGTGCGTGGCACGATGGTGATCTTCGTGACCGGCGCAGAGCCCTTCTGGCGAGCGGCAACAATGGCATGGCCGATCTCATGGTAGGAAACGACCTGCTTCTCGTGGTCGGAAAGCACCGTGGACTTACGCTGTTGGCCGGCAATGACGACCTCCACCGACTCCTCGAAGTCGTCCTGGGTTGCACGCTTGCGACCCTCGCGGACGGCGCGCAGGGCGCCCTCGTTGATGATATTGGCCAGGTCGGCGCCCGAGGCACCGGGCGTGGCGCGGGCAATCGCGGTCAGGTCGATCGGCGGCTCGGTCTTCACGCTCTTGGCATGCAGCTCGAGGATGTTCTTGCGGCCGGTCAGATCGGGCAGCTCGACGGGGATGCGGCGGTCAAAACGACCGGGGCGCAGTAGAGCGGGATCGAGACTGTCGGGGCGGTTGGTTGCGGCAAGGACAACGATACCCTTGTGATTATCGAAGCCATCCATCTCGGTCAGCAACTGATTGAGCGTCTGCTCGCGCTCGTCGTTGCCGCTAAAGCCGCCGCCATCGCGCTTCTTACCGATGGTATCGATCTCATCGATAAAGACAATACACGGTGCCTTTTCCTTGGCCTGCTTAAACAGGTCACGAACCTTAGCAGCGCCGCGACCGACAAACATCTCAACGAACTCAGAGCCCGAAATGCTAAAGAACGGAACACCGGCCTCGCCGGCAACAGCCTTGGCAAGCAGGGTCTTACCGGTACCCGGAGGGCCAACAAGGAGAGCACCACGCGGCAGCTTGGCGCCGATCTCCTCGTAGCGCTGCGGCTTCTCCAGAAAGTCGACGACCTCCTTGAGAGACTCCTTGGCCTCTTCCTGACCGGCGACGTCCTTAAAGGTCACGCCCACGTCCTTGGAGGCGATCACGCGCGCGCCGGACTTACCCAGTCCGCCGCCGCCAAAACCGCCGCCGCCAAAGTTCATCGACGGGCCGTCATCGCCCATAGCCTTCTTCATGCGGCGGTTGAGCCACCAACCGATGAGGAAGAAAATCGCCATGGGAAGAATGAGTGTGAGCAGGTAGTAGGTCATCAAACCCGAGTTTTTATCGGGAACGACCGACTCCAGCGAAGCGCCAGACTCAAGCACGCGATCGGTAAAGCCTGCATCATTCGGCACACCGGTCGTCTTATAGGCGATGTTCTCGTCCTCGCCCTTCTTGGTGTAATAAATCGTATAGTCGTCGGTGTTGTACTCGACCTTTTCGACGCTCTTCTTGTCGAGCGCTTTCACAAACGTCGAGTAATCGGTCTCCGTAATCTGCTGCGTGTGACCGATGTTGGGGAACAGAACGGTCGAGAGCACGAGGTAGACGACGAAGGCGATGAGCACGTAGAGGATCATATTCCGTCTACGCTTGTTGTCATCCATCTCCATCTGCTTGAACTCCATCTACTGGGGTTGATATTGCTTTCTAGAATACCCAACCCGGACGGCGATAAACCGACGCCGGGCACGAAAGGACAGAGATGGCATCACTGGAAGTCGGCAAGGTTCAAATCTATACGGGCGACGGCAAGGGCAAGACGACGGCTGCGCTGGGGCTCGCGCTGCGCGCCACGGGTTATGGTCTTAACGTACTCATGCTTCAGTTTGCCAAGAAGCTGCACTGCGCCGAACATGACGCAGCGCCTCGATTGGGGCTACGTATCGTACAAGCCGACCGCGACACACCCGAAGCCTGTGCCGCACAGATCATGGAGCTGGCGCGCGAGCAGATTTCGCAAGTTGACGTGCTGATCCTGGATGAGCTGGGAGAAGCCATGCGACGGGACTTTGTGACGCGCGAAGACGTCGAAACGTTGATCGCGATGAAACCAACAACCACGGAGCTCGTGCTTACCGGCCGTGGCTTGCTGCCCCTCGCAGACCTTGCCGACCTAGTAACCGAAATGCGCCCCGTCAAACACTACTTCGACGAAGGCCTCCTAGCCCGCCAAGGCATCGAATACTAATTGATTCGTTTTCCGCCAACACCTACAGCTCATAAGGAAGTTGCGGTGGAATAGTACTTGTTTGACGGTCCGCAAGGGCTTTTCAGGAACTATTTCACCGCAACTTATCAGGGGTATCCGACGGATGAGCTAGGCGGTGGCGCGACCTAGCCAGTTGCCGCTGTGGTGGTAGATGGTGAACATGGTTGCGGTGATGAGCCAGGTTACGGGGTAGACCAGCAGTAGATGCTCGAGCGACGGATCGAAGGGCATGATCGCAAACACCCAAATCACTCTGAGTACGACGGTGCCAAAGATGGTGAGCATCATAGGCTGCAGACTCACGCCGGCGCCGCGGATGGAACCCGAGGCGTTCTCGATAATCGAGAAAATCGCATAGAACGGCGCAATGAAATGGAGGATGGTCGTGGTGTACGCCGAAATCGAAGCATCGTCGACAAACAAACGCGACAGCGGGCCCGAGAACACCAGCAGCACGGCAGACAGGCCACCAATGAGCATAAACGACAGCACGAGCGACGTATGGTAGCCCTTGCGCATGCGCTCGTAGTTGCGCGCGCCAAAGTTCTGCGCCGAGAACGTAGTGATCGATACGCCGAGCGCCTCGGTCACCATCCAGATAATGCCATCCAGGCGCCCAGATAGACCCCAAGCAGTCGTGACATCGGCGCCAAACGAATTAACCGACACCTGGATCAGCACGTTCGAGATCGAATAGGCAGCCGATTGAAAACCGAGTGGCAGACCACACGAGATCATACTCTTGCAAATAACGCGATCGATACCGAGCTTAGGCAGCGAAAGACGCCATGCACCCGGAGCGCGCATCATGCGCAACACGATCATCGTTGCATTGGAGCAAATGGTCAGCGCCACTGCGATGCCGCAGCCCAGCGCCTTGGCCGGGGTCTGACCGGCGTGGCAATCGCTGCCGTCGCGGCGCTTGTTCTTGCCCAGCGACTCCGCCCAAAGCTGGCAGAACCAGTCCGCCATATATTTGAGGGAATCGGCATACGGCAGCATGACCTGCACGTTGCGGCCCATCTGCTCACAGGCAATATACTGAAGCACAGCCTCCAGCAGGGCGGGGTTCTTCATCATATCGTCGGTCTTGCAGCGCTCATCCATCG
>CABSUD010000091.1:0-5662 GCA_902480795.1 uncultured Collinsella sp.
TTCTGGGCTGATTCTCGATAATCGCCTTCAATCGTCCCTTGCCAAGCGCTGGCCTCGCGTACAATCTGCTCCGACATTCGCGCGCCGTCCGGCGCTTAAGAGGGGAGGGCCCCATGGCAAACGAGATCTGGACCATCAAGCGTTGTCTCGAGTGGACCAAGGAGTACCTGGCCGAGCGCGGCGAGGAGCACCCCCGTCTTTCTGCCGAGTGGCTGCTGTGCGCCGCCACGGGCCTGGCGCGCATTGACCTATATATGCGTATGGACGAGACGCTTAACGCGGCCCAGCTCGAGACCATGCATGCGGCCGTTGTCCGCCGCGCTAAGGGCGAGCCGCTGCAATACATCACCGGCAGCACGCAGTTTCGCATGATCGACGTCGCGTGCGCCCCCGGTGTGCTCATTCCGCGCCCCGAGACCGAGATGCTCGTCGAGGAAGTCCTCAATTATCTGGATGCCGAGGTGCTGAGCCCCGAGGCTGCTGCCCGTCAGCGTGTTGAGCTGCCTTGGAACGATGAGGTCGAAGAGGCCCGCAAAGCCGAGGCGGCGCTGGCCGACGAGCGCGCGACTGCCGAGCGCCGTGCCGCTAACCTGACGGCTGCCGATGAGGCGGCGTTAGGCGGCGACGTACTGGGCAGCCGTGCCTATGCCGAGGAACTGGCCGACCGCGAGGCCGAGGAAGCCGCCGCGCAGGCAGCAGAAGTCGAAGCCGCGGAAGCCGCCGAGTCCGAGCTCGACGAATACGGCATCGCCATCGAGGGTGCCGGCCAGGAGACGGCTTCAGCTCAGGATGCCGCTGCGCCTGCCCCAACCGAGCCCTGCACTGCCCGCGTTCTCGAGGTCGGCTGCGGCACGGGCTGCATTTCGCTCTCCCTTGCCTGGGAGCGCCGCGGCCACGTTACCTGCACCGCCACCGATATCGAGCCGCGCGCCATCGATCTGGCCACCAAAAACCGCGACGCCCTCGGCCTCACGGCAGATGAGGTTGCCTTTAGCCTCACCAACCTGGTGAGTTCCATTCCCCGCGAAGAGTGGGGCACCTTTGATGTGCTCGTCTCCAACCCGCCTTACATCCCGACCGACGTCATGCGCTCGCTGCCGCACGAGGTCAAGGACTTTGAGCCCGACCTGGCGCTCGAGGGCGGCGCCGACGGCCTCGATATTTTCCGCCGCCTGCTCAATGCGGCGCCTTACATGCTGCGCGCCGGCGGCCTGTTTGCCTGCGAGCTCTACGAGGGTGCCCTCGATGCCGCGGCCGAGCTCTGTCGCCAGGCAGGCCTTTCGGACGTGCGTATCGTCCATGACCTCACCGATCGCCCCCGCATCGTCCGAGCCATCGTCACCGAGCCCAAACAGCGTATTTAAGCTGAATTAATAGACATTTGCGCAAGTTTGTCCTTGCAATATACCGTAAAACTTCTACTATAGAAGGAGAAAGGTATGTCAAATCAGCTGCATCGGTACCGTATCGTGCTTGATTACATTGAACCTTGGCTTGATGAGCAGGATGAAGCTACGCTGAAGCAGATTTATGCAGACCTTTTGGTGCTCGAGAAGGAAGGTCCCAGCCTTGGTCGTCCGCTGGTTGACCGCGTAAAGGGCTCGAAGCTTCATCATTTAAAGGAGCTGAGAGTGACGTCGTGTGGTGGGCAGGTGATTCGCATCCTCTTCGCCTTTGACCCCAAGCGCCAGGCGGTATTGCTATTGGCGGGTGATAAGTCGCGAGCGGGATCGTCAAGGGCAAAATGGAACGGTTGGTATGCGATCAACATTCCAAGGGCCGAGCAAATATACCGTCGCCACGTAAGGAGGCTCGATCGAGATGGAACTGCATGAGTATATGGAATCTCGCGGGATAACACGCGACTCCATTACCGCCGAGCAGGAGAGGACTCGCGATCGTATCGAAGCCTATAAGCTTGCTCAGATTCGCAGGTTAAAAGATCTAACACAGGCGTCGGTCGCCCAGTCGATGGGCGTTTCTCAAAAACGTGTATCCGAGCTCGAGCGTGGGGAGTTGGGTTCGATGAGGCTCGACACGCTGAGCAGGTACGCAGAGAGCCTCGGCGGAAAACTGGTTGCAAGCATCGAGTTTCCCGATCGTACCGTTACGCTTGCGCGCTAAAAATCTTCAATTAACCCCCTCACTTTCACCGACTACTCGAGCCGCTCACCAAACCAACATGCGCTCTGGGCAAATAGATTGAACGTTTCGTGCGAGAATGCCCCACAGTAAACAAACTTGCACCGGAGCGTAAGGGGCTGGCATACACATGCAGACGGTCTATCGGGTATATGAGGGAACGCGCGAGCCGCATCGGCTTGCCGTCGAGCGCGCGGCCGAGGTGCTCGGCCGCGGCGGCCTGGCGCTGATCCCGACCGAGACGGTTTACGGTGTCGCCGTGGCAGTCAACGCCTTCTCGGACGCCGTGCCCCAAGATACAAGCGAATTCCCATCGTGGCCGCGCGATCCGCAGGCTGCCGTCAATGGCGCCGCAGTTCCTGCGCTCGGCACCGGCTATCGCCGTATCTTCACTCTCAAGCAACGTGAGCTCACGCAAACCGTCGCTTGGCTGGTCGATGGCGTCGAAGCACTCGACCGCTATGGCGTGGATATCCCGGAAGATGCCCGCGTACTCGCGCGACGATGCTGGCCGGGAGCCCTGACTATCGTGGTCAAGGCAGCCCCCTGCGTGCCGACCTTTATGCGTGCTGCCGACGACACCGTGGCCCTGCGCGCTTCGGCCTCTCCCGTGGTCCAAGCGCTCATCCGCGCCTGCGGCAGTCCCCTTGCCTGCACGAGCGCCAACACACACGGCGCGCCCTCGCCGGCAAGCTTTGCCGCCGTCGAAGGTCGCATCCTGGAGGGGGTCGATGTTGCCGTCGACGCCGGCGAGACCCCGTGTCGCGACGCCTCGACCATCGTGTCGTTCCAGCACGGCGGGCTCCAGATCCTGCGCCAAGGCGCACTTCCCGCATCAGAGATCGAACGGGTCCTGTCCGACCCGATGCAATAGAAAGGTGTAAGCGATGTCGTTGAATCTGGGCAGCCTAGGCATGGAAGATGCCTCGTTTAACTTTGGCGGTTCCTACATCATGGCGCTCGACTGCGGCACCACCTCGGTACTTGCGACCATCGTCGACGAGTACGGCTGCATCGTCGCGCAGGCACGTCGTAGCGTCAAAACCAGCTTCCCGCGTCCCGGTTGGATAGAGCAAGACCCCATGGAGGTGCTTGCCAGCCAGATCGGCGTGATGATGGAGGTCCAGTTTAAGAGCGGCATCCATTCTGACCGCATCGCCGCCATCGGTATCTCCAACCAGCGCGAGACCACGGTGGTGTGGGATCGCATAAGCGGCCAACCCATCTATAACGCCATCGTGTGGCAATGCCGTCGCACCGCACCTCTGATCGACGAGCTGGTCGAGCGGGGCGCAGAAGAGCTGGTGCGCTCCCGCACGGGACTCACGCTCGATCCGTATTTCTCGGCTTCCAAGGTGCAGTGGATCCTCGACAACGTCGACGGTGCGCGTGAGAGCGCGGCGGCGGGCGACCTCATGTTCGGCACCATCGACACCTGGCTCATCTACAACCTCACCGGCAGTCAGGTCTTTGCCACCGACTACACCAATGCCAGCCGCACGGCGCTCTTTAATATCCATACGCTCGATTGGGACGACGACCTGCTGGCGCTCTTTGACGTTCCACGTTCCATGATGCCCGAGGTTCGTTGGAGCTCGGGCGACTACGGCCGCGTCGCGAGCGACATCATGACCAACATGCCGCCCATCATGGGCGTGGCGGGCGATCAGCAGGCGTCGCTGTTCGGCCACTGCTGCTTCCATCCCGGCCAGACCAAAAACACCTATGGCACGGGTTGCTTTATGCTCATGAACACCGGCGACGAGGTCGTCGAATCCAAGAACGGTCTGGTCTCCACGATCGGTATCGCCGCAGACGGCAAGATCAGCTATGCGCTCGAGGGTTCTATCTTTGCCGCCGGCTCAACCATGAACTGGCTGCGCAACAACATGGGCATCATCTCGAGTGTGAGCGAGTCCGCGCAACTCGCCGCTTCGATCAACGACAACGAGGGCTGCTACTTCGTCCCCGCCTTCGCTGGCCTGGGCGCTCCCTGGTGGGACCCGCATGCCCGCGGTATCGTGTGCGGTCTGACCGGCGCCTCGAGCCGTGCGACCATCGTACGTGCCGCCTGCGAATCCATGGCATATCAGAGCTACGACGTGCTGCGCGCCATGGAGCAGGACGTGGGACTTTCGATTGAGCGCCTGTCCGTCGATGGCGGCGCCTCACGCAACGAGTTCATCATGCAATTCCAGGCTGATCTGCTGGATATCCCCGTGCTGCAGTGCGAGACGGTGGAGACCACGGCGATTGGCGCCGCGTACTTGGCGGGCCTTGCTGTCGGCTATTGGGAGGATTTGGAGGAGCTGGAGCAAAACGCTCAGATCGTCAAAGTCTTCCATCCTCACATGTCCGCCGAGCGCCGTGAGAGAAACCTCGCTGGTTGGCATGATGCCGTCAAACGCTCGCTCGGCACCGTACAGTAGGGCTGCGACGAGCTGCTCGATACAACAAACCGTTAAACTTATGCACGGCGCGCGGCAACAACATCGCCATGCGCCTTGTCAGCAAGGCCATCTTCCGGCCGCAACGAAAGGGGCAATCAACCCATGACCGTCACCTACGATACGTCCCGTGTGACCCTTGTCGATCACCCGCTCGTCCAGCACAAGCTGTCGATCCTGCGCGACAAGAGCACCGGCACCAACCAGTTCCGCCAGCTCGTGCGCGAGCTCGCACTTTTTGACGGCTACGAGGCCATGCGCGACCTGCCCATGGAAGACGTCGAGGTCGAGACCCCCATCACCACTGCCACGTTTAAGCAGCTTGCCGGCAAGAAGCTCGCCATCGTTCCCATTCTGCGTGCGGGCCTTGGCATGGTCGATGGCATCCTCGACTTGGTACCCTCCGCTCGCGTGGGCCACATCGGTATGGAGCGCGACGAGGTTACCCACGAGCCGCATGAGTATTACTGCAAGATGCCCAAGGATATCGACCAGCGCATCTGCCTGGTCGTCGACCCCATGCTCGCCACGGGCGGTTCGGCCGAGATGGCCATCAGCTACCTGCGCGAGCGCGGTGTCAAGGATATTCGCATGCTGTGCATCGTCGCCGCGCCCGAGGGCCTCAAGTCACTGACCGAAAAGGACCCCGACGTACATATTTATACGTGCGCCATCGACGACCATCTCAACGAGGCCGCCTACATCGTTCCCGGCCTTGGCGACGCCGGCGACCGCATCTACGGTACGCTCTAGTCGTTGGGCCTTGTCGGCTACGGTCACAAATAGAAATGGTGCGCGCGGGCGAGCAAAAGACGTCCACGCGCACTCCTGTTAACGGACGTTTTGCGCTGAGGGGTTCGAAAAAACGTATTACCGTACCTGCGGCATAAAGAAGGCCTTAAGAAAACGTACAGGTGCGTATTAACCGTTTGTTTTACGGTTGTACTTTAGCGATTGGCTCGTACAATAGTCACCAATGTTTGGCGGGAACTGTTCTGCGTATGGATTCCAGTAAGGCAGCATGAATCGGCATGCTGAAATAGGAGTAACGGTAGTATAGCTACCATCGTCAG
>CABSUD010000092.1:0-5624 GCA_902480795.1 uncultured Collinsella sp.
GATGGTTGAACCCAAGCCCGGTTGAAACTTCGCATGGTTTTATAGAAAGCCGCTCCACGTTTGTGGGGCGGCTTTTTCTGTCATGGGCGGGAAATGCTTGGGCGAGCGAATTGGATGGCATGTTTTAAGCAAGCTGTTTGGTCAAGGCGTACGTCGGCGGTGGTTGAGCGCAACTGCACTGTCAAGCGATGGTCTGCGGAACTATGCCACATTCGAGGGTGCTTTTGCGCATGCGTATACGAGTCATGGTAAAATCCAGAGGTTATTGGCAAAGATGGTTGCGTCGGGCACGATGCGGGCGTGAGCGAAGAGCGCGCACGCTTGAGGGAATGCGGGTGAGAGTCCTGCGCTCTACCAGGAACCGTATACGCCGATGGACGGGTTGACCGTTGCGTAAGAGAGCTTGCATGCGATAGTGATGATGCGCATGTTTTATGCTGCAATGGCTTGCAAGTAAAACCGCGGGCACGTGGGCCGTTCAAGTGAGGCGAAGTCGGAATACTCATCCATCGCACTGAGCCCTGGAAGCGAGGTACCGATGAGATTCGGTCCACTCTTTGCGCGCGGAGAAACGCTCGCAACCCGTCGCAATGCGACAGATGGCACGCCCCCGAGCGGCGTCGCCAAAAATAACCCCCATCAATATACAAAGGCTCTTTGGCAGCGCATGGTTGCCGTGCTTGTCGCGGTGTCTATGGCGACGTCGCTTACTCCGAGCGCGGCTTTCGCGAACGAAAACGCCGAGGGTACCGCTGCTGACCAGCCGGCGCTTGCTGCTTCCTCCGATGCTGTTTCGGGCGACGCGGACGCAGGCGATTCCCAAGTTGGAACGGACCACGCGTCCGATGAGCAAGGCGCCGGTGCTGCTGGTGATGCTGCTGCTGCGGGCGATGCTTCGACCGTTTCGGGCGCCCTTGTCGATGAGGTGCCTTCTGGCGATTCTTCGAATGCTGAAGAAGTGAACTCCGAAGCGTCCGCCTCTGTGACATCTGTCGCTTCGGAGCAGGGCGAGCCGAAGGCCGCTGCCGCTTCTGCCACGACGCTTTCCAGCGAGGCCAAGGTCTTCATCCAGGACACCAAGGATAAGGACAACTCGTATTCCACGAAGTCTGGCGCACTCAACGCGGGCGATACGCTCTGGGCAAACATGTACGATGAGGTCGAGGACGACTGGTACGGCACTTTGACTGAGTCCGTCGCCAATCCCGGCACTTGGACCTACACTTGGCTCGCCGGCACGACCAGGGCCAGCAGCAACGTTGCCGACTACACCGAGGTCGTAGGCCATGAGCAGTCCCTTACTGTCACCGATGCGATGGTGGGCAAGTACTTCATCTGCAAAGTAACCGCGGATGGCAAGGACTATTACGGCCCCTCCGTCTCTTACGGTTCGGGCATCAACGCCAATTACATTCCCGGTCCGGTGCTGGGCGCCGGGCAGGCAAACCTCCACTCCGTCAAGCTGAGCAGCTCGTCTCCTGCCGTTGGCGACACGCTGACCGCTACGCCGTACACTGCGTACAACACGCCCGCCGCGAGCGACACCAAGGTGACCTACACCTGGTACGGGTCGACCAACAAATACTCCGGCTGGGCCGAGATTGAAGGCGCGACGACCGCCTCTCTCACGCTAACTGACGCTCTTGAGGGCAATTACGTCAAGGTCAAGGCAAACGCCGGGGTAAACGACGTCGAGGCCACAACGAGCGATGCTGTGCTCAAGGCCGGCGCGGTCAAGCTCGCAGGTGTCGAGCTTTCCGCTTCCTCTACGGAGATCGGCGCGACCCTTACGGCTAAGGCGTACACCGGTTCGAGCTATAGCCCCTCCTACGTCGACAACTCCAAGGTCACCTACACCTGGAAGAAGTTCAAGGGCACGTCAGCCCCCAGCGGCTCCACGAAGTGGGAGACCATCGAGGGCGAGTCCGGCCCTACGCTCACGGTGACCGACGACCTCGAGGGCTACTACGTTAGCGTCTCCGCCAATGCGGGCGCGAACGATGTCTCGTTCGGCGGCTGGTCGACCGGCTACGGCGTGGGCCCCTTCAAGCAAGCCGGCGCTGTGGACATCTACTCCGCCATCCTGGCCCCCGAGGGCTCTACCTCCGGCACCTTTGTCTATACCGTTGACGACACCGTCCAAGCCCTTGCTAAAGAGAAGGGCGCCTCCGATTACATCGATGCGTCCAAGCTGAGCTATCAGTGGCAGATCGCGGATGCCAAGGGTGGTACCTACACCGACATCGAGGGCGCGACGTCGAGTACCCTTAAGCTCGCGGCTTATGAGGGCAAGTCGGTCCGCTGCCATATAACCGCAAAAATTGGCAGCAGCGACTACACCACCAAGGGCTCGAGCCTTATCGGTGCTGCTGGCTCTATCAGCATCACGAAGGTCACTCTCGACCGCACCGTCGAGGCGAAAGTCGGCGAGAAGATTACCGCCACTGCGAAGTCGGGATCCGACGACGTGACCTCGAGCCCCAAGGTTGCCTGGTCCTGGTACTGCGGGGACTCCCCGAGCGCTTGCGACTCGAAGATCGAGGGGGCGGACACCAACTCGTTCACGCCCGACGTGGCGCTGGCGAACAAATACGTCCAAGCACGTGCCAACGGCGGCTTCGGTGACGAGCAGTCGAGCACCCTGCCCGTCGTGGAGGCTGGAGCGGTCGATCTCTACGGCGTGACGGTCATGGGTGCTCTGGCATCCGGACAGGTCGCTGCAGGCAAGGTTCTGACCGCGAAGGCGACCAAGGGCAACTCCTACACTGACGTCTCCGCGACGGACACGGTCCACTATCAGTGGCAGTACTCCAACGACAAGAGCTCCTACGACAGCCACTTCGTCAACATTCCCGATGCGGCCGACTCTGCAACGTACACGCCCACGGCCGATATGGTGGGCAAATACATTCGTGTGATTGCCACGAGCAAGAACTCGGTGAAGAGCACCGAGAAGAAGAGCGCCTACGGCGGTACGCAGTCCGTCGACCCCGTTGGCCCCGTGACGCTTGCCGGGCAATCCGAGCTCAAATCCGTTGCCCCCAACGAGGCGTCTTCGACGACCCTCTCCGTTGGCGCGGTGCTCACCCCGCGCGTGAAGATTCCCGGCTCCTCGAGCTGGTCCGATTCCGATCTGCCCGAGGACGCCAAGCTCACGCTTGCTTGGTATGCCAAGGGTGAGGGTGATTCGGACTGGACGGAACTCACCGAAGGCATTGACGCCGAGACCGGCGCGCTGACGCTCAACGATTCTCTCGTCGGAAAGCGCATCAAGCTCACCGCAAGCGCTCTCGACAATACCGTTGAGTGGGTTTCGCCCGATGGCGTTACGGCGGCGGGGGAGTACAACCTGCTGCGCGTGACTACCACCCCGCAGATCAACAGCGTCTCGACCCATCTCGTCTCGGGCGATAGCGTTAAGGCGACGGCGCAGGCCAAGCGCGCTGACGGCTCGACCACCAACGGCATCGACGTCACCGCTCAGACGATTGTTGCCTGGTATGCGGCCGATGACGCGAAGGCCCCCGCGAGCGATTGGACGCTGCTGCCCGATATGTCGGGCGCAACGGCAACGATTTCGGCCTCTGCTGCTGGCAAGTACCTGAAGGCTGTCGCCATGAGCGGTAGCTCGACGGTTGAGCTCGTCTCGGTCAATCCCGTCATCGCTGCAGGCTCGCTTGAAGCCGCAGTCCAAAAGCTCACCGATGCCAACAAGCAAATCGCAGTTGATTACAGCGCCGATGGCGGCAACGTCAACGATGCGCTGAAGGCGCAGCTTGCCGATCTGGGCTTCACTGACATTGACGTCAAGGTCTCCGAGGGCGGCGTGCTCTTTAAGGCCGAGGATGCCAAGGCGACGATCGGCATCTCCGACGCCCAGGACGAGGCCAACGGCGATGTGACGTTCTTCTACATCGATCCCAACGATTACACCGGCTACAACATCGACGGCCTGCGCAGCGCCGACGTCGTGTTTGAGCTGTCACGCGGCGACGAAACCGAATACTATCAGCCCAACAAGACAGTGCAGGTTGCTTGGGACGAAGCCCGGGTCCAGGAACTTCTTGACAGCGCTGCCGGGCAAATTGCCATAGGCTACGCCTCGGGCGATTCGGCCGAGTCCGTCACGTCGAATCTCACGCTTCCGTACCGTGCGGGCAGCAAGAACAAACTTCAGGTTGAGTGGAAGAGCTCCGACGGCGATGCCATTTGGCCTTCCGGCTATGGCTGGAGCGACTATACCGGCAAGGTGACGCGCGCGTCGAGTGACCGCGACGTTACGCTGACCGCGACGGTCTCGTTTGTAAGCGGCGGCCCGTCTGGCATTGAGGGCTCGCACGACTTCACCGTGACCGTCAAGGGCGACCCCGAGAAGGTCGCCGCCGACAAGAAGGCGCTCCAGGAGAAGGTCGATGCGGCCTTTACCTACGACAACATCAAGTACTCCGGCACCGACGCGGTCGCCAACAAGGACGGCCTAACCGCCGACCTGCAGATGCCGCGCACGAGCACGCTCAATATCGACGGCAAGTACTACAAGGTTGAGTACTCCGCCAGCACCGATGACATCACGTTCAATGGTTACAAGGGCACGGTCTACCAGCCGCTGCCCGGAGCCAAGGCTGCAAACACCAAGATCACCCTTACGGTGACCGACAAGTCGAACTCCGAGGTCACGGCAAGTAAGGCCCTCGACTTTGCGATTGCCCCGCAGGACCAGGGCGAGCTCGATGCCGAGCTTTCTCTTATGGAAAAGGCGAAGGCCGGCTATGCTGCCGCCATCCTGAATGGCCAGGACGCCAATGCCGTTTCGGCCGACATGCGCGCGTTCCAGAAGGCTTATCTTGATGCCGACGGCAACCTTGCCTGGAGCTACAACAAGGCAACGACCGATTCGACGTCCCTTGGCATTGTTCCGGTTGACCTGCCTGGTTATGACGCGATGTCCGGACAGGATTGGCGTCTGTTTAAGTCGAGCAACAGCTCTATTGTCTCCGCAGAGAACCTCAAGGTCACGCAGCCGCAGTACAACACGAAGGTTGCGATCTCGTCTCGCCTGACGAGCGAAAAGTACGCTCGCTATGCCGAGCGCTATCCCGACAACACCACGTACGCGAAGCTTGCCAACCAGGACGTGTCGGCAAAAATCACGGTTCTGGGCACGAGCGGCCAAAATAGCCCCGAGGTCACAGCGACGTGCTCCGTCATTGGCATCGATGCCAAGGGCAAACAGCAAACGTGGGCTGCCGCGACGCAGTACACGCTCAAGAATGGCTCGACGGCCGCTGATCTTTCTGAGGAGCTCTTTAAGCAGGCCGGTCTCAAGGCCGACTACGATCCCAACGGCTCTTGGGGTTGGGTGCTCAATTCCATTACGTCGCCTTTCGACGCCGATCGCACCCTTACATATGACGCTGCTACGGGTGCCTATTGGCAGCTGTTTATCAATGGTGTTGCGGCGTCGGTTGGCGCTGGCAAATACACTCTCGAGGCGGGCGACTCTGTCGTTTGGTGCTACTCGAAGTACGGTGACCCCGCACCTACCGATCGACTTTCCGTAAGCTGCTCCGTTATCGGTCAGGACGCTACGGGTGCTCAGCAAACGTGGGCTCAACCTACGACTG
>CABSUD010000093.1:0-5622 GCA_902480795.1 uncultured Collinsella sp.
ACTCGATAAGGTCCATGCCGCGATGAAGCGCATCAACTATACGCCCAACGATATCGCTCGTGCCATGCTCAACGGTCGCCTGAATCTTATCGGTATGATCGTCCCCTATGTCAGCAGTCCGTTTCATGCCCAAGTGGTTCAAGTCATTGAGCATACCCTGGCCGAAAACGGTTTTAAGATGCTGCTGTGCAATAGCGCCAATCGACCCGAGCTTGAGCGCTCTTATATCGACATGCTTCGACGCAATATGGTTGATGGCGTCATCGTCAACTCGCTTAATATCGGTGCCGAGGCGTATGCCGAGATGGGCTTGAGTCTGGTTGGTATCGACTGCGACCTTGGCGAGGCCTCTGTTCAGATTGCGAGCGACAGCTATGGCATCGGCGAACTTGCTACGCGTCGTCTTATCGATGACGGGTGTTCGCGCATCTTGTGCCTGCGCAACAATAGCCGCATGCGCATGCCTGCCAATAAGCGTACCGATGCCTACCACGATGTTGTGGAGCAGGCCGGTTTGCCCGCGCTTGTCCGTGAGGTCGAGTTCGTTAAGTCCGATGACGAAAAGAGTGCGGTCGTTGCGAAGATCCTCGATGAGAACCCCGATATTGACGGCATCTTTGCGGGAGACGACACGATGGCGGCTATCTGTCTTAACGTGATGAAGCAGCGCGGCTTGAGCGCTCCGGACGATATTAAGGTCGTGGGCGCGGATGGCGCCCGCCGCACTATGACGTTTATGCCTGACTTAACAACCGTTCGTCAAGATATCGATCGCATCGGAGAGCTCGCGGCGCAATCCATCATTGCTCTTATTAACGGTGAAAAGCCCGAGTCGAATATCAAGCTTCCCGTTGAGCTTATCGAGGGCAAAACCGCGTAATTCGCCCCGTGCCAAAAGAATTCCTCAAACGCCTCTGATGACCGTTCACCGGCATATGTCAACCGTTTGCCGACGACTGGAACTGCGAAAAGACGTATTGGTGTGAAAACGTTTGACATATGAAAACGATTGACATATCTTGCAGTTGTACCGAGTTAGTATCACGTGGGAAGGAAGTCTCGGATGCACAAGGTGTATTACCAGCCTGAGGGAATTTGGGTGGGCGACATCATGCCGTACGGCGAGGACGGCACGTTCTATCTCTATCATCAGCGTGACACGCGAAACCCCGGACCTTTCGGAGAGCCGTTTGGCTGGGCACTCGCGACAACCAAGGACTTCGTCAATTACAAAGACTTTGGCGAGAGCCTTGAGCGTGGCGGCGACGAGGAAGTCGACCAGTATGTTTATGCCGGCACGGTGTTTAAGGTGGGCGACAAGTACCATGCGCTCTACACTGGTTGCAATCGCGATAAGGTCCGCGCACGCTTGATGAAGCAGGTTCTTCTTCACGCAACGAGTGACGACGCCGTCAAGTGGGAGAAGAACATCGCCGAGACGCTGCTTCCGCCCCAGGAGGGTTACGATGACCGCAACTGGCGCGATCCCTTTGTGCTTTGGGATGAGGAGAACGAAGAGTACATGCTCATCCTCGGCACGCGTGTGGGCGAGGACAAGCGTCTGATGACCGGGCGTCTGGTCAAGTTCACCTCCAAGGACCTGGATACCTGGGAGTTCCAGGGCGACTGGTGGAATCCGGGCCTTTACACCATGTTCGAGATGCCTGATCTCTTTAAGATGGGCGACTGGTGGTATCTGGTGTTCTCCGAGTACAGTGATGGCAACAAGACCCGTTACCGCATGTCTCGCTCCATCAACGGTCCTTGGATCACTCCTGCTGACGATTCATTCGATGGCCGCGCGTACTATGCCGCGCGTACCGCATTTGATGGCGAGCGCCGCGTTCTCTTTGGTTGGGTTCCTACGCGTGACGAGGGTGGCGATCCCAGCTCTTACCTGTGGGGTGGCACCTTTATGCCTCTCGAGATCGTTCAGCGTGCCGACGGAACGCTCGGCACCAAGCTCCCTGACAGCATGCTTGGCGCCTTTGGCGAGGCTAAGGCAGTCGAGGCCTTTGAGCTTTCCTGCGAGTCGGGCAAGGTCGAGCAGGTGCTCGCCGCGGATGCCGGTTCCACCTATATGCTCGATGCCGACATCGAGCTCGCCGGAGACGCTGCCGGCTTCTCGGTGAAGCTTGCCGAGGACGCCGAGTCCGGTCTTGCCTATGAGTTCCGCGCCAACCTGCGTGAGGGCAAGCTCGAGTTTACGGCGGCCCCCCAGTATCCGTGGTTCCAGGTCAACAACATGGGCCTCGAGCGTCCGTTGTTCTTTAAGGGCGAGGGCACTCATCATGTGCGCCTGGTCGTTGACGACGATATCGCGACCATCTTTGTCGATGATGTTGCGCTCAACGCTCGCTTCTGCAATAAGCAGGGCCAGGGTGTGGCGCTTACCGTCACCGACGGTGCGCTCAAGTGCGCAAACGCAACGATCGCGTCTCTGTAGCGGCAACGAACCGTTTTATGATTTAGAAAAGGAATGGAGAGGAACATGGACTACAAAGTAGTGTCTCAGCAAGTCGTCGATAACGTCGGCGGTCTGGAGAACATCGAGGGCGCCACGCATTGCGTTACGCGTCTGCGTCTGGTGCTCAAGGATACGAGCAAGTACAACAAGGCCGAGCTCGAGAACATCGATGGCGTCAAGGGCGTGCTGTACAACAGCGGCCAGCTCATGATCATCTTCGGTACCGGTACCGTCAACAAGGTCTACGATGAGTTTATGGCTCTGACGGGCGTTAAGGAGATCAGCGCTTCCGAGGTCAAGGGCGCCGAGGCGGACAAGAAGGGCAAGTTCTTCTCGGTCCTCAAGGTATTCTCGGATATCTTTATCCCCATCATTCCCGCTTTCGTCGGCGCTGCTATCATCATCGGCCTTAAGTCGCTGATCGTTGCCAACGGCCTCTTTGGCATGGAGGGCAGCCTTGCCGACCACAGCGAGTTCCTCAAGAACCTCGCAAGCTTCTTTGCCATTATCGCCACCACTTTCGACTACCTGCCTGTCCTGGTTATGTACAGCGCGGTGAAGCGTTTTGGCGGTAACCCGATTCTGGGCATCCTCGTCGGTATCGTCATGGTTCACCCGAGCCTTATGAACCGCAACACGTTCGTTATGGATCCGACGGGTGCTGAGTACTGGAACTTTGGTCCGCTCTCCATTCCCATGGTTGCTTTCCAGGGCGGCGTGTTCCCTGCAATCCTGACTGCCTGGTTTATGGCCAAGGTCGAAAAGATTGCCCAGAAGTACATCCCCGAGGTCGTTTCGTTCGTCTTTGTCCCGACCGTTACCCTGATTCTCGCTAACGTCGCCCTGTTCACCGTGTTCGGCCCGCTCGGCAACCTGATCGGCGACGTCCTCGCCGGTGTAATCGATATCCTGTACAACAGGATGGGCGTCTTCGGTGCCTTTGTCTTTGCCGCATTCCTGCAGCCGCTCGTCGTTACCGGTACGCATCAGTTCATCCAGGGTATCGAGGCAAACCTTGTTGCCACGACTGGCTTCAACTACATCCAGGCCATCTGGTCGGTTTCCATCATCGCCCAGGGCGGCGGCGCCATCGGCATGTACCTCATTCACAAGAAGCATTCCAAAGAGCGCAACATCTGCATGTCGTCCTTTATCCCGACGCTGGTCGGTATCTCCGAGCCCGCAATCTTTGCTGCAAACATGCGCTACTCGATCATCCCGTTCATCTGCGCTTGCATCGGTGCAGGCTGCGGCGGTGCCTTCGTGAAGCTCTTTGAGGTGCGCGCCATCGGTCAGGGTCTGACCGGCGTGCTTGGCCTGCTCATCGTCACGCCCGAGACGCTCGTGTGGTATGTGGCTGGCAATCTCATCGCCTTTATCGTGCCGATCGTCTTGATCTTTGCCTACAACAAGGCAAAGGGCGTGCCGACCACTGATGAAGAGGGCGCTGGTGCTGGCTTCGATGTCAGCTTCTAGTTGAGCCGTTCAGCGTAATCTGAGGATAAGTCCATTTGGGGAAGGGCGTTCGGCTCGTGTGAGTCGAGCGTCCTTCCCCATAGACGAGAAAGTCAACGGCGATGTTTAATCAAAAAAATAAGGTGACACGCGCGGACTATGAGCAGTGGCGTGCCGGACAGGATGAGACGGCGGGTCGCATCGCGTCCGACCCCGATAGGCTCCTGTTCCATGTGGAGCCTGAGCTTGGCTGGCTCAACGACCCCAACGGTTTGGTGCAGATCGGTGATACGTATCACATCTATCACCAATACGATCCATTCGATGCTGCGCATGGCGGTCCAGTGCTTTGGAATCATCTGACAACAAAGGATTTTGTGACGTACGAGAATCGCGGCCCCGCGCTGTTCCCCGATTCCGATTTGGATTCGAACGGAGCGTATTCTGGTTCTGCCTTTGTACGTGATGGCAAGATTCACTACTTCTATACCGGCAACGTCAAGCATTTTGACCGCGATGATTACGACTACGTGTTGACGGGCCGTGAGCAAAACCAGATTCATGTGGTTGCCGAGAACCCCGACGAATTGGGCGAGAAGCGCATAACTGTTGGGCCGGTCGATTACCCCGACGATATCGGTACGCACGTACGCGACCCCAAGATCCTTGAACACGATGGTATCTACTACATGGTTCTGGGCGCTCGTACGAAAGACGACCGCGGCTGCGTGCTTGTCTATACTTCGCGCGATCTAGAGGATTGGAGCTATGCGACGCGCATTGAGCTGGGCGAGAAGTTTGGTTTTATGTGGGAGTGCCCTGATCTATTTGAGCTTGATGGCGAGCTAATTCTCGTTTGCTGTCCGCAGGGCGTGCCCGCCGATGGTTGGCGTTACCGCAATCCGCACCAGTGCGTGTGGTTCTCCATCGAGGCCGATTGGGAGGCGCCGAGCTTTAAGATCACCGGGCAGGGCATGCCCCCGATGGTCGATGCCGGCTTTGATTTCTACGCACCGCAGTCCTTTGAGGATGCTGCGGGTCGGCGTTTGATGATCGGGTGGTCTGGTTGCCCCGATGCGACGGCAGAAAACCCGACGGTGGCACGCGGGTGGCAGTGCGCGTTGACGGTGCCGCGAGAGCTGAGCATACGCGATGGTAAGCTCTGTCAGCAGCCGGCGCACGAGATTGAGAAGATGCGCGGCGACTGCGTTCGCGCGACAGGCGGTGAAACCGTTGAGGAGCCGGGCCGCCTGTTTGATCTTGTGGTTTCCTGTGAGGGCGCCCAGGTGATCGAGCTCGAAATCCGCAAGGGTGTCTTTGTGCGCTATGCAGACGGGATGCTTACCCTCGACATGGGTGACGAAGGCTATGGGCGCGACCAGAGGTCGATCGAGCTCAGCGAGCTTCGCGACCTGCGCGTGCTTTCGGACACTACGATGGTCGAGATTTTTGCAAATGGCGGCGAGGCGGCACTTACGAGCCGTACCTATTCGCCGGCGGTTCCGGCGATGGAGCTGCACGCCGAGGGTGCGTCATCGATGAATTTCTACCGCCTCGTGCATTAACCGTGCGTGGAGCACGATTGGACTTGCCGGGCGGAATGTGTCGCAGTTGCCGCAGCGAACTACCGTTTATCGTGTATAGCTACCGTTTGCGGAGTAAGTAACACATTGTTGCAAACCGTGTAGAATCCTAAATAA
>CABSUD010000094.1:0-5608 GCA_902480795.1 uncultured Collinsella sp.
TTGTATTTATGCTCGCAATTGAGCCAGAGGTTGGCTACACTATGCCTTGACCATTAAAGGGGTACGAGATACCCGCATGGAATTACATAGCTGTCAATGAGCAGTACTTCCTGTGGGTGTCTGGTCCGCTTTGAGCGGTCGGGCATCTATTTTTTTGACTGTGTCAGCAGTCAAGACATGTGAGGAAGGAGATCGATGGGCACGACTTCCCCCAAGGCGGTCATCATGGACGAGACCGCCGTCAACCGAGCGATGACCCGCATCGCGCACGAGATCCTCGAGCGCAACGAGGGCTGTGAAGACCTCGCTCTGGTCGGCATCGTCACGCGCGGCGACCTTCTGGCAAAGAAGCTCGCCGAGACGATCAAGGAGATCGAGGGCGTCGACGTTCCGCTCGGCAGCCTGGACATCAGCTTCTATCGCGATGACTATGCGACCAATTTCGCTCCCGCGATCCACGCTACCAACATTCCCTTCAGCGTCGACGGCAAGCGCGTCGTGCTGGTGGACGACATCCTGTACACGGGTCGTACCATCCGCGCCGCTCTGGACGCCGTTATGGATCTGGGCCGTCCGAGCCGCATCGAGCTGGCAGTTCTCGTTGACCGCGGTCACCGCGAGCTCCCTATCTCGCCGGACTTTGTCGGCAAGAACGTTCCCTCGTCGCACGAGGAGAACGTGCACCTATATATGAAGGAAGTCGACGGCCGTACCGCTGTCGAAATCAACGACGTCGCGCCGGGTTCCCACGTGGGCTCCGCGCCGCTGGGAGGTGAGTAGTACCGTGGCGTTCAACCATAAGCACCTGATCGACATTACCGAGTACTCCGAAGAGGACATCAAGCTCATCCTCGAGACCGCCAAGGCGTTCTCCGAGGTCAACGAGCGTGCCATCAAGAAGGTCCCCACGCTCAAGGGCAAGACCATCGTCAACATGTTCAACGAGCCCTCGACGCGCACCCGCAGCTCCTTCGAGCTCGCCGAGAAGCGTCTTTCGGCCGACAGCCTCAACTTCGGCGGCTCCTCGACCTCCACGGTCAAGGGCGAGAGCCTCGTCGATACCGTCGAGACCCTCAACGCCTACAAGATCGACTGCATCGTCGTGCGCGATAAGCATGCCGGTGCTCCCTACATCGTCACGCAGAATTCGCCCGCGAGTGTTATCTGCGCCGGTGACGGCAAGCATAACCACCCCACGCAGGCTCTGCTCGACCTGTACACCATCTGGGAGCACAAGGGTGACTTCCACGGTCTGAAGGTCGCCGTCGTCGGCGACATCTCCCACTCCCGCGTTTGCGGCTCGCTGATCCCCGCGTTGAAGATCATGGGCTGCGAGACCTACGCCGTCGCCCCCGGCACGCTGCTGCCGCCGGCGCCCGAGGTTCTGGGCTGCGACCACGTGACGAGCGACCTCGATTCCGTCCTGCCCGAGCTGGACGTCGTCTACATGCTGCGCGTACAGCAGGAGCGCCTCGAGGGTGCCCCGTTCCCCACGATTCGCGAGTACCACAAGCTCTTCGGTCTGACCAAGGACCGCGAGAAGCTCATGAAGCCCGACGCGATTATCTGCCACCCGGGCCCCATCAACCGCGGCGTCGAGTTCGACTCCTATATGGCCGACCACCCGCAACGCTCCGTCATCCTGGAGCAGGTCTACGCCGGTATCTGCGTGCGTATGGCTATCCTGTATCTGCTGCTTGGAGGTGCCGATAATGGCCTTGCTTCTTAAGAATGCCCACGTCGTCGACCCGTCTGTCGAGCTTGACGGTGTCGTTGACGTCCTGATCGACGGCGACAAGATCGCCGAGGTCGGCGAGAACCTCGCTGCCGAGGGAGCCGAGGTCCGCGACCTTTCCGGTAAGTACCTTGTCCCTGGCCTGGTGGACATGCACGTCCACCTGCGCGAGCCCGGCTACGAGGTCAAAGAGGACATCGAGAGCGGCACCCGCGCAGCTGCCAAGGGCGGCTTCACCGGCGTGTGCGCCATGCCCAACACCGACCCCGTTACCGATAACGGTACCGTCGTTGAGTTCGTCAAGTCCCGCGCTGCCGAGGTCGGCCACTGCCGTGTCTATCCTTCTGGCGCCATGACCCGTGGTCTTAAGGGCGAGGCTATGTCCGAGATGGGCGATATGGTCGCCCACGGCGCCGTCGCCTTCACCGACGACGGTCGCGGCGTGCAGGGTGCAGGCATGCTCCGTCGCTGCATGGACTACGGCAAGATGTTCGGTAAGGTCTTTATGAGCCATTGCCAGGACGAGGACCTGGTCGGTCACGGCCAGATCAACGAGGGCAAGGTCTCTACTCGTCTGGCCCTCGAGGGCTGGCCGGCGGCAGGCGAGGAGCTGCAGATCGCTCGCGATATCGAGATCGCCAAGCTGACCGGTGCCAAGCTGCACATCCAGCACATCTCCACCGCGCATGGCCTGGAGCTCGTGCGTGCCGGTAAGGCAGCTGGCGTGCAGGTCACCTGCGAGGCCACCCCGCACCACATGTTCCTGACCGAGAACGACCTGGACGAGACCTACAACACCTCGCTGAAGGTCAACCCGCCGCTGCGTACCGAGAAGGATGCCGAGGCCATCCGTCAGGGCGTCATCGACGGCACCGTAGACGTCATCGTCACCGACCACGCTCCCCACACCCCGTGGGAGAAGGCCCGTGAGTTCGAGCTTGCGCCCTTCGGCATGATCGGCCTCGAGACCTCGCTGGCGCTCGTGCTTACCGAGCTGGTCAACACCGGCAAGATGGGCATGGGCCGCATGGTCGAGCTTATGGCCATCAAGCCGCGTGAGATCTTGGGTCTGGACCAGGTTCAGGTCAAGGCGGGCTCCGTTGCCGACCTGACCGTCTTCGATCCTGCCATCACCTGGACGGTCGGCGAGGATGGCTACGAGTCGCGCGCCGAGAACTCCGGTTTTGCCGGTCGCACGCTCACCGGTCGTGCCACCGATGTATTTGTCGGCGGTAAGCAGACGCTTGCCGACGGCTGCATCTGCTAGCATAGCCTTATCGCTTTTGTGCGCGGCGCCCTTGCGGTGCCGCGCTTTCTGTTCGCCTGAACCATGCAACCGCATGGGGGATTGGAGCGTCTATGCCCACACCTTCCACTGCACGCATGCACGACTTCGAGGTCGTCTCGAACCAGGAGATCGCCGACGGCATCTTCTCGCTCGTTATCTCGGCCCCCAAGCTTGCAAGTGCGCTCAAGCCCGGTCAGTTCGTGAATATCGCCGTGCCGGGCGATGCTTCCTCGCTGCTTCGCGTGCCCCTGAGCTTCTATCGCGCCGACGCCGAGGCCGGCACCGTCGAGCTGTGGTACGCCGTCGTGGGCGATGATACCCGCCGTCTGTCACAGATGGCCCCTGGCTCCACCTCCAACTTACTGGGCCCTGGCGGTCGCGGCTGGATCGTGCCCGAGGGTACCAGGAAGGCACTGCTCGTCGCCGGCGGCATCGGCGTTCCGCCCGTGCTCTGCCTGGCCGGCATGCTTGCCGAGCAGGGCGTGGACGTTGACGTATGCCTGGGCTTTGGTACCGCGTCCAAGGCCGTGGGCGTCGACGAGTTCCGCGCGCTGGGAGCCACGGTCAACGTGTGCACCGACGACGGCTCGTTGGGCACGCACGGCTTCTGCACCGATCCTGCCGCCGAGCTGCTCGGCGAGGGCGGTTACGACTACGTCGCCAGCTGTGGTCCCGCCGTTATGATGAAGAAGGTCGCCGCCGCTGCCGCCGAGGCCGGCGCGTACTGCGAGGTGTCGCTCGAGCGCATGATGAGCTGCGGCTTTGGTGCCTGCAACACCTGCAATGTCGAGACGGTCGACGGTATGAAGGGCGCCTGCATGTGCGGCCCCGTGTTTGATGCTTCCAAGGTGGTGGTCTTCTAGTGGGTACCGTGAACATGGCCGTCGATTTCGGCGGCGTCAAGATGCAGAACCCCATCAACACCGCAGCCGGTACCTTTGGCTACGGTTGGCAGTTCCAGAACTTCTTCGATGTCTCCCAGCTGGGTGCCATCACCACCAAGGGTTGCGCTGCCGAGCCCTGGCCCGGCAATCCCGCGCCCCGCATGGCCGAGATCCCCGGCGGCATGATCAATTCCGTGGGCCTGCAGAACCCCGGTGTGGCCGCTTTCGCCCGCGAGTCCGGTCCGTGGCTCGAGCAGCTCTCCGAGGACGGTTGCCAGGTCATTTGCCAGGTTGCCGGTCATTCCGTGGACGAGTTTGTCCGTGCGCTCGAGATGTATGTCGAGCTGTGCCCCTGGGCTGCCGGCTATGAGATCAACGTGAGCTGCCCCAACATTGCCGCCGGCGGTGCCGCCATGGGCTCCACGCCCGAGGGCGCCTCTGGCGTCATGGCCGCCTGCCGCAAGGTGACCGACAAGCCGCTGTTTGTGAAGATGGCCCCGGTCAACGTCGCCGAGATCGCCCGCGCCCTCGAGGCCGCCGGCGCCGACGGCCTTTCGGTCATCAACTCCATCCAGGGTATGGCCATCGATGTTCACACCCGCAAGTCGCGTGTGGCCAAGCCCAAGGGCGGCCTTTCGGGCCCGCTGTGCCACCACATCGCCGTGCGTATGGTCTGGGAAGTCGCTCAGGCTGTCGATATCCCCATCAATGGTGTCGGTGGCGTCATGACTGGCGAAGATGCGGCCGAGTTTATCCTGGCTGGCGCTACCTGCGTATCGGTCGGTATGGCCAACTTCGTCGATCCGTGCGCTTCGATTAAGATCGCGCGCGAGCTCGAGGCCTGGGCCGAGTCCCAGGGCGTGAAGGACATCAACGAGCTGGTAGGTGCTTTCGAATGCTAGAGACCGATGCCCGCGACCGCGTTATCGTCGCCCTCGACTGCGACCGTGAGCGTGCGCTCGAGCTCGCCCACGAGCTTTCGGGTCATGCCGCCTGGCTTAAAGTGGGCATGACGCTCTATTACGCCGAGGGTCCCGAGATCGTCAAGACCTTTAAGGACCTGGGCTTTAAGGTCTTCCTTGACCTTAAGTTCCATGACATTCCGCATCAGGTGCGCGGTGCCGCTCGCTCGGCCTCGCTTGCCGGTGCCGACCTGCTTTCGGTTCACGGCCTGGGTTCGGGTGCTATGCTCGCCGCCTGCCGTGAGGGTGCCGAGGAGGCGCGCGAGGACCGAGCCAAGCTCGTCGCCATCACCGTGCTTACGAGCATGAATCAGGATGCGCTGAGCGAGATCGGCGTCGAGTCGCCCGTTGCCGAGGAGGCCGCCCGTCTGGCAAAACTCGCCCAGGCCAACGGTATCGACGGCATCGTGTGCTCGCCGATGGAGGCTCATGACATGCGTGAGCTGCTGGGCCCCGATGCGCTGATTGTGACCCCGGGCGTGCGTCCGGTTGGCGCCGCGTTGGGCGATCAGTCCCGCGTGGCCACGCCTTCCCAGGCTATCGAGCGCGGCGCGAGCCATATCGTGGTTGGCCGCCCCATTACCGGCGCCGATGATCCGGTTGCCGCGTTTGACGCCATCGTTGCCGAGCTGGTCGAAAACGTCGCATAAAAGATTCCCTTAAGTCACCACTTTTGGGTCTCATTAGCACAAATTAACCCCTGTGCCTGCGAAAACTTTCCCATCCTTTGTGTGGAATC
>CABSUD010000095.1:0-5600 GCA_902480795.1 uncultured Collinsella sp.
TTGCAAATTTATAATGCTACAGGAGTTGTGCCAGTACTCATATTTGACGTTTTTTGCCCACAACCCTTTAGACCTAGGCAAATCGGTGGCAAAACGAGCTTCAAAGCGTCCTTCGCAAACAAAAACCGGGGCCCGCACGATGCGGACCCCGGCTCAATACCGTGACGATATGTCAGTTACATTCTACACGTAGAACAGGATGTCGTCGTAGGTCGGGACCGGCCAGTAGTCGGCGGCCACGATCTCCTCCATGGCATCCACGGCGGCGCGCAGCGTATCCATAGCGGGGACGACCTCGTGTGCATACACGTTGGCCTGCTCCTGACCATCGAGGCCCTCGGCCTTCTGATGCACGGCGTCGAGCGCCTTGATGGAGTCGTTGATGGTGGTGATACCGTTGCAGAGCTTGTTGAGCGTGTTCTGCTCACACTGCATGGCGGCCTCGGCGCCGGCGGCACGAATAGTCTCAAGGCCCTTAGCGACCTTGGTGGCATAGGCAGTAATGACCGGGCGATAGGTACGACGCGCCTCGCGAACCATCGTGGTAGCCTCGATGTTCATGAGCTTGTTGTACTTCTCGAGCTTGCAGTCGTAGCGGCACTGAGCCTCGGCCTTGGTCAGGACACCCGTCTCCTCGAAGAGCGCGATAGCCTTATCGGAAACAAAGGCGGGCAGGGCATCGGCCGTGGTCTTGTTGTTGGCAAGGCCGCGCTTCTCGGCCTCAATGGGCCACTCGTCGGAGTAACCGTCGCCGGAGAACAGGATGCGCTGGTGATCGGTCAACACCTTCTTGCAGTACTCGAGCGCGGCGTCCTGGAACTTATCCTCGGGCGTACCCTCGAGTGCGTCGGCGAAGGACTTGAGCGACTTGGCCACGGCAGCATCGAGCACCAGGTTGGAGTCGGAGACGTTCTGCTCGGAGCCGCAGGCACGGAACTCGAACTTGTTGCCGGTGAAGGCGAACGGGGAGGTGCGGTTGCGGTCGGTGTTGTCCTGCATCAACTTGGGCAGGGTATCGGCACCCAAGTCAAGCACGCCGCGCGTGGCATGGACGGAAGCCTTGCCATCGATGATCTTCTCGACGACCTCGGTAAGCTGGTCGCCCAGGAAGATGGACATAATCGCCGGAGGAGCCTCGTTGGCGCCCAGACGATGGTCGTTACCGGCCGAGGCAACGGAGGCACGCAGGAGCTCCTGATAGTTATCAACGGCCTCGATCACCGCGGTGAGGAAGACGATGAACTGCAGGTTGTCGAGCGGGGTGTCGCCCGGATCGAGCAGGTTCTCGGACTCGGTGCCAAGCGACCAGTTGTTGTGCTTGCCCGAACCGTTGATGCCCTCGAAGGGCTTCTCGTGCAGCAGGCAGACCAAGTCGTGGCGGGAGGCGATGAGCTTCATCTTCTCCATCATGACCAGATTCTGGTCGATGGCCTCGTTAACCTCGCCATAGACAGGGGCGAGCTCATGCTGGCAAGGAGCGACCTCGTTGTGCTTGGTCTTGGCGGGAATGCCAAGCGCCCACAGCTCATCGTCCAGGTCCTTCATATAGGCCGAGACGGTGGGGCGGATAGCGCCAAAGTAGTGCTCCTCGAGCTCCTGGCCCTTGCAGGGAGCAGCGCCAAAGAGGGTGCGACCGGTGATGACCAGGTCCCTGCGCTTGCGGTAAGCGTCCTTCTTGATCAGGAAGTACTCCTGCTCGTCGCCCACGGAAGGAACGACCTTCTTGGGGGTCTTGCCAAACAGCGCCAAAACGCGCTTGGACTCACGCGAGAGCGCGGTCATGGAGCGCAGCAGCGGGGTCTTCTTGTCCAGGGCCTCGCCCGTGTAGGAGCAGAAAGCCGTGGGGATGCACAGGACATCGTCCTTAATGAATGCGGGGCTAGTGGGATCCCAAGCGGTGTAGCCACGGGCCTCGAAGGTGGCACGCAGGCCGCCGTTGGGGAAGCTGGAAGCATCGGGCTCGCCCTGGATGAGGTTCTTGCCCGTAAACTTGGTAATGGCGGTGCCGTCGTGGTTGGGCTCGAGGAAGCTATCGTGCTTCTCGGAAGTAATGCCCGAAAGCGGCTGGAACCAGTGCGCGTAGTGTGTAGCGCCCTTGGAGATGGCCCAGACCTTCATAGCGTGGGCAACAGCGTTGGCCACATCCAGGTCGAGCGGCTCACCGTCCTCGAGGGTTGCAGCAAGGCGCTTCCAAATGTCCTTGGGGAGGTAGTCCTTCATGACTTCCTCCGAGAACACCATGGTCCCGAAGCGGTCAGTAAGTTCGGCCATACGGAACTCCCTTCGTATCGGCACCGCGTGAGAAGCGGTGTTGATTACTAACGAACGAGTCATAGCTTAGACTCGCCGTGTTTCCGCGACATTACCGTTATGTTGCCGTCGCGAAACCAATCATTGAGGTTACCCTATCGAGGCGGCGTTGCCACCCTCAACAGCCAATCAACTGCATAAATTGCAGACCTCTCTCCATGGTTTAAGGGTAGTCAATTTGGGATGGAGCTCTATTAACTGGTATTTTGCATCAGATACCAGTCTTTATAGTCCGTGCCTAGATTAGCCGCTCTGTTATAGAGAAAGCCGATAGCAAGGCATCTTTGATTGGTATCCTCAAATAGCGAGTGAAACTCCACCGTGGCACAGTGGTGCTGTAGAATCCTTACACAACACATCACACTATTACGTATCTAGAGGAGCACGATATGCGCGTCGACGAGGTTTTTAAGCAGGCAGCATCCCAGGGCACCGCGCCCATTTCGTTTGAGATGTTCCCGCCCAAGGGCGAGCTGACCCTCGACACGGCTCGCGAAGTGGCAGGCAATCTGTGCAAGCTTTCGCCGAGCTTTGTCTCGGTCACCTGCTCGGCCGGCGGCTCGGGCAACGGTGCCGCCACCGCCCCCATCGCGCATATGATTACGAGCGAATTCGACACGCCCTCGGTGGCACACCTTACCTGCGTGGGCCGGTCGCACGCCGATATCGCCGCCAAGATCGACGAGTATCGCACCGCCGGCGTGGAAAACATCCTGGCCCTGCGTGGCGATCTCCCTGCCGGCGCGACCGAGGACGACAAGCCCGCCTCGGACTACGCCTACGCCCGCGACCTCATCCCCGAGCTCGTCGACGCCGGCTTTTGCGTGGGCGCCGCAGCCTACCCCGAGGGCCACATTGCCTGTGAGGATCTCAACCTCTCGGTCGAACACCTCAAGCAAAAACAGGACGCTGGCGCGAGCTTCTTTGTGACGCAGCTCTTCTTTGATAACGAGTGCTTCTACCGTTTTCGCGAGCTTGCCGACAAGGCCGGCATCACCGTGCCCATTACCGCGGGCATCATGCCGTTTATGGGCAAGTCACAGATCAGCCGCATGGTCTTTATGTGCGGCGCGTCGCTGCCCTCCCCCGTCATCAAGATTCTCGCCAAGTACGAGAATGACCCCGAGAGCCTGCAGGCAGCTGGTGTAGATTATGCAGCCCGCCAGCTTTGCGACCTCAAGGAGCACGGCGCCGACGGCCTGCACCTGTACACTATGAACCGTCCTGCGATCGCCGCGACCATTATGGAGCGCCTGGGGTAATGGAAAAACCGCACATCGATACAACCGTTGTTGAGGTGCCGGCCGACCTTGCGTCGCCGGCGCTTTACCGTGTCGATGCTGCGCACCATCCCCGTGTCGACCGTGCCGAGATGCTGCGGTATCTGGGTTACGGCGGCCAGCAGATTGAGCCCGAACTGTCACGACGTATTGAGCTTGTCGTTGAACGTCTGGAACTGGACATTGAGCCCCGTGGCGTGCGCCGCGTATTTGCCATCGATGCCACGGGCGTCGACGAACAGGGCGAGCCTTGCATCCGCCTGGTCGGCACCAACGTTGAGCTGCGAGGTCGCGATATCTATCGACATCTCAAAGATGCCCGCTTTGCCGCGCTCATGGCATGTACCCTCGGCATGGACGCCGAGCGTCGCCTGCGCACCACGGGAGCCCAACATCCCCTGGAGGGCGCCGTGCTCGACGCCGCGTGCTCCGCTTACGTGGAAGCCGCCGTTGAGCAAATGGACCAGCAGGTCAAGACGGACGCCGCCGTTCACGGGCTCGCCGGCAACTGGCGCTTTAGTCCCGGCTACGGCGACTGCCCACTCTCGGCCCAGCGCTCGATCGTCAATGCGCTCAACGCCACGCGGCTCATCGGGCTTACCGTCACGCCGACCAGCCTGCTCATGCCCACCAAGAGCGTGACCGCGGTGATCGGCCTGTTCGACGGCGAAGTCCACGACGCCCAGAGCCGCCCCACCTGCAATATCTGCCGCATGCGCGAGCACTGCCGCTTCCGCGCCGCCCACACCACCTGCTATTCGCATTCTGAATAAAATGTCAATTGATGGCACGGTATCGAGGGAATCTCATCCGTATGTAAGCGGATGTCCTCACAAACAAGTACCATAAGATTCCAAATAACAACTATCTGAAAGCCAGTACATGCACAACATTCTGCAGTTCTCGCCACAACTAACCGCGCTTGAGTTTTTTTCAGGCATTGGCTTGGCTCGTGCCGGCATGGCAAAAGCCGGAATCAAAACAATCTGGGCAAATGACATAGACCATACTAAATGCGCCATGTACGGCCAGTGTTGGGGCGATGAGCATCTAGTCGAGCAGGATGTCCACACACTCGACCCCGACTTAATACCCCAAGCCGACATCGCATGGGCGTCAAGCCCTTGCACAAACTTATCTCTCGCGGGAAACAGGGAGGGACTTATCTCTGGCAAAGAGTCCAGTGCGTTCTTTGGCTTTATTAAGGCCATCGAAGGAATGGGCGATCGTGCCCCGCGGGCACTTGTTCTCGAAAATGTCATCGGCCTTGCCACGTCTAATAACAGTGATGACTTTAGACTCGTTTGCCAGGAATTTAATCGTTTAGGCTATTCATGCGACGCTTATTTTATCGATGCACGGCACTGGCTTCCCCAGTCACGCCCCCGCATGTTTGTCGTCGGATTAAAAAACCCTCTTCCCAACAGCCGACTCGATTCCTCGCTTCGTCCTGAAAAGGTCTCCTGGATTCACTCCGACCCTTCACTCATTACGCACGTCTCTCACCTAAACGAGCCAAGTCCACTTCGCATGACGGGCCTTGCAACGGTTGTTGAAAATATTCCCGAGAACGACAAGCGTTGGTGGAACAAAAACCAAGTACAAGCATTTATCGACTCACTTGCACCGCATCAAGCAGAGCGCCTTCAGCGCTTCTTAAATGCCAAAGAAAAAATTGTTCGCACTGCTTACCGTCGCACGCGATCGGGCGTTGTGCGCTGGGAAATCCGTGAAGAAGAAATTGCCGGATGTCTAAGAACGGCTCGCGGCGGCTCATCAAGACAGGCAGTCGTTATATGCGAAAACGGAAAGATAGAAGTTCGCTGGATGACTGGAACTGAATATGCCCGTCTCCAAGGTGTTGACTCATGTCAGTTTAGCGGCTTCTCGGATGCTCAGATTCGCTACGCATTCGGCGATGCAGTTGCCGTGCCAGTTGTCACTTGGCTTATAAAAAATGCAGTCAAACCCGCGCTTATGTCTTCAAGGAACGGAGTGGACAATAATGGA
>CABSUD010000096.1:0-5515 GCA_902480795.1 uncultured Collinsella sp.
CCATGCCTATTTACCACCTTTCATAGCCGGAATTCGGCCAACAACGGGAATGCCCAGGAGCTCTTCTGCCTCTTCGGCACCGCGGATGCGGGTGTTGAGCATGTCTGCCAAAACGACATAGGCAACTGCGATAAAGATGCCCGCGAGGAACGCGACAGCAACGTACAGCATACGCTTGGGGCCGCTGGGGGCTTCGGGGGTCTTAGCCTCGTCGATAACGTTGATGCTCTGGGCAGCGCCGACGTTCTGAGCGACCGTACTCACCGAGCTAGCTATGGCCTTTGCGACCTTAGCCGTCTCCTTGGCATCGGTGCCGGTAACCGAAAGCGTAATGACACGCGTGGTGGTCTCGGAGGAAACAGACACCTTGTAGTCATCCAGATCGGTGAGGCCCAGTTCATTGGCTGCGCCGCTCTTAACGCTATCGCTATCCAGCAGCGTGGCGATATCGTTGGAAAGCATCTGACTCGCCGAGAGATCGTTGTAGCTCATCTGACCGCTATCGTCGGTCTTGGCGAGAATGTACATGCTCGTCGTCGCGGTATAGGTGTTGTCCATCGCAACGAAGGACACGATGCCCATGGCGATCGCGCAGACCACCGGAAGGGTGATGACCAGCTGAAGGTGCTTCTTCAGCAGCTGGAACAGTTCGAGAAGGGTCATGCAGCTTGCCTTTCATTTCCCCAGTTCGGATTGACAAAACTGTCCGTATGTTATCGCATCTTTTTACCGAGACCAAACTCTATACATAAGAAACAGGCTCTCCTGTAAAAATGTCGGAAGCAATCGTAAAATTGCACAACAACGCCGCACCCGAAAGTCAAATGCGGCGTCTACATCAATATCTATGTTGTATCGCTATGCGAATGGCTCGTCCTGCTGTATGGGAAACGTCACCGTAATGGTGGTTCCCACGCCCAACTCGCTCGACAGATCGAGCGTGGCGTGATGATACAGGGCCGCATGCTTGACAATGGCAAGCCCCAGACCGGTTCCGCCGCGTGCCTTGGACCTACTCTTGTCCACGCGATAGAACCGCTCAAATACCTTGCCCTGTTCTTCAGGCGCGATACCGATTCCCGTGTCGGCGACCGCAAGGAACGGATGGCCTTCGTCGTTGGTGCCGCACTGCAGCGTAACCGTACCGCCGGGTCGATTGTAGCGGATGGCGTTGCTTGCCAGATTATAGATGAGCTCGTCAATCAAGCGCGACACGCCCTCGATGACCACAGGCTTGGTCTCATGACTTATCGTCACATTCGCCTGACGGGCGACCTGTTCAAGACGCTGCTCGACCGCGTAGATGGCACGCGAGAGCTCAATAGGCTCCGTGGACCCAATGGGCACCGCCTCGCCCTCAGCTGCACGCTCGGCCTCGTCCAAGTTAGACAGCGTAAGGATATCGTTGACAAGCGCTGCCAAGCGGCCCGCCTCACGATAGATGCGACCGCCAAAGTTGCGCAGGTCGCCCTCGCCCTCGACCATGCCGTTTGCGATGAGCTCGGCATAGCCCGAAATCGCCGTAAGCGGCGTCTTGAGCTCATGGGTGATATTCGCCGTGAACTCGCGGCGCATACGGTCGTTGTCCGCTAGCACCGCCATTTGGCGCTTGAGTTCCTGGCGCTGCGACTCGATACGCTCAAGCATGGGGACCATCTCGGCATAGGCGTGCTCATAGCTACGGCGTGGGTGGTCCAAATCCACCTCTTGCAACGGCGCGATGATGGCACGGGACTCGCGGCGCGCCATAAAAAACGAGAGTACCGCACCCGCTGCTGCGATAAGCAGCATCGGCGCCACCATCGACAGCAAAATCGCCGCAACGCCAGGCTGGGCCTGCGCCAAGCGGACAACCTGGCCGTTATCAAGGGCGACGGCGCGATACAGCATAATCTCGTCGAGCGTAGAGCTTGCGCGCTCCGCGGAACCCAAACCACTCTCAAAGGCCTCGATGACCTCGGGGCGATCGCCATGGTTGGGCAGTGTGGAAGGCGACGCCTCGTTGTCGTAGGCAACCGATCCATCCTTGTTAATCAGCGTGATGCGCAAGTCCTCGCGATCGAGACTACGCAAGAACGGGATGGGCTCCTGCTGTTCGTCGAGAGCGGCAGCAATGAGCTCGGTTTCCTGCGCCAGATTGGCACTCGTGGCATCCGCCAAGGTGTTTTGCACAAAGAACGCACCCAGCACCGTAAACGCCACGATAACCGCCATGGCGCAGACAAAGATCGTCACAAAAACGCGGTGCGACAGCGTATGTTTTCCCTGGGGGGCGAAGACCACGGGTTACTCCTCCGATGCGGTGGCCGCGGTGTCGTCGCCTTTGGCACCATCGCCGGCAGAAGGCTCGGCCAAGCGGTAGCCCACGCCGCGCACGGTCTCGATGGCGCTGGCATGCTCGCCCAGTTTTTGGCGAAGCGTCTGCACGTGCACGTCAACGGTGCGCGAACCGCCGTCGAAGTCCCAGCCCCACACGCTCTGCAGCAACGACTCGCGGGTAAAAACCACGCCGGGCTTGCGCATGAGGTACTCGAGCAGGTCGAACTCGCGCAGGGTGAGCTTAAGCGGCTCGCCGGCAACGGTCACCTCGCGATGGCTGGGCGAGAGCACGATGTCGCCCACGCTGAGCACATCGCTCGCCTGCTTGACCATGCCGCCGCGACGCAGCAGTGCGCGGCAGCGGCTCGCAAGCTCCATGAGCGAAAACGGCTTAGTCAGGTAATCGTCGGCACCGCCATCGAGCGCCATCACCTTGTCGAGCTCGGTATCCTTGGCGGTAAGCATCATGATGGGCACCGTCGCCGTCAGGCGATCGGCACGCAGTCGACGCATAATCGCCAAGCCATCGGTATCGGGCAGCATGATGTCGAGCAGGACGGCATCGGGTACCCGTCGCGCCACGGCAGCCTTAAACTCACCGTCGCACGAAAAGCCTTCGGCCTCAATCCCCTGCTTGCGCAGCGCATAGACCGTCAAATCCCTGATGTTGTCATCGTCCTCGACGTAATAGATCATGTTGAACCCCTTTGCGGCCGGCATGACCGCATCTTAACCCTAAAGGTACCTTTACTAGATGGTATCAGCCAAAACGCCCCGTCAAATAATCCGCCGTGCGCGGATCGGTCGGATTCTTGAAGAGTTGCGCGGTGGGCGCGTGCTCCACCAGCTCACCCAGCAAAAAGAATGCGACCGAATCGGAGATACGCGCCGCCTGCTGCATATTGTGCGTAACGACCACGAGCGTGCAGGTCTCTTTGAGCTCACAGGCCAGCTGCTCCACCACCAGCGTCGACACAGGGTCGAGTGCCGAGGTCGGCTCGTCCATCAGCAGAATGTCGGGCTGCACGGCCAGCGCGCGGGCGATGCACAGACGCTGCTGCTGGCCGCCCGAAAGACCCAGACCCGACTCTTTGAGCTTGTCCTTGGCCTCGTCCCACAGGGCGGCGCGTCGCAGGGAGTCTTCGACCAGCTCGTCGAGCACGACGCGATCGCGCACTCCCATTCCGCGAGGACCGTAGGCGACGTTGTCGTAGATGCTCATGGGAAACGGGTTGGGGCGCTGGAACACCATGCCCACGCGCTGGCGCAAACGGCAGATGTCGTAATCGCCCAGGATATCTTGACCATCGAGCGCAATCTTGCCCTCGATACGGCAATCCTTGATGCCGTCGTTCATGCGGTTAAAGCAGCGCAGCAACGTCGACTTGCCGCAGCCCGAAGGCCCGATGAACGAGGTGATCTGCTTGTCGCGAATCTTGATATTCACGTCCTTGAGCGCATGATGGTCGCCATAGAACAGGTCGAGGCCCTCGACGTCGATGCGCGTCGGCGAGGCGGCAAGATCCTCTGCCGTGGGACGAGTCGCATCCCCAACCTCGCGCTCGTGCGCGGCCTCGGCCTGCGCTTCCATGAGTTCTTCAAGCTCCGTGGGCTCCGCAGCCGCAGCAGCCGTCATACCGCATACCTCCATATCGATATCAATTCAGCAGTATCGATAGTAGGAATCGCGGCTCATATGTACGTGAGCGCATTGTCAAGTGTTTGTAAGGGCACGCTGGCTATGCGGCGGGCAGCTCGATGGTGAATATCGTGTGTTCGGGCGTCGATTCACATGCAACGGTACCGCCGTGTGCCGCGATGATCTCCTTGGCAATAGCAAGGCCCAGACCGGCACCACCGCGATTGGTCGCACGCGCCGCATCCAGGCGATAGAACTTCTCAAAGATCACCTTGAGCTTAGCCGCAGGGATAGGATCGCCCTGATTGATAAAGCGCACGCGCACGCCGCCGTCGTCCCGGCGTCTGGCCTCAATCGTGATAGTCGAGCCCTCATAGCTATAGGCGACGGCGTTTTTCATGATGTTGTTGAACACGCGAGCCATCTTGTCGCCATCCACGAGCACCGTCAGGTCCTCGCGAATATCAACTTGGGCTTCCTTATGCTGCTCGTTGAGGATGGGATAGAACTCGTCAGCCACCTGAGCCAGCAGCAACCCCAGATCAACATAGCCGCGCGTGAGCACGATATCGTGGAAGTCAAAGCGTGTGATATCGAAGAACTCTTCGATGAGTGCATCGAGCCGGTGCGCCTTGTCGAGAGCCACGCCCGTAAAGTGCGCACGTTGCTCAACCGGCAGCTCAGGAGCCTCTTGCAGCAGCGAAAGATAGCCCACCACACTGGCAAGCGGGGTGCGTAGGTCATGTGCCAAGTACGTGACCAGATCGTCCTTGCGATGCGACTCGTCACGCAGAGCTTGCTGCACCTTGCGCTCACGGTCACGCACGCGGTTAAGGGCGCCCTCGACCTCCAAGAAGTCGCCGTCGATGTTGTCCCAGGTGTCGGGGTGATCGATCAGGCGATCTTGAATACGAACAGCCAGCACACAATCGGCATGTTGCTCGCCCTGCTCGTAGCCCTGGTAGTACAGGGCGCGGCCGCACAAGAACAGCACGCACACGGCAAGCGCCAGCACAAAGCCAAGCATGTTGAATACAAAGCCGGCATCAAACAGCACCGGCCCTTCGATGCCGCCGAGCGCCATGGCGCCAATCGCCAACGTCATGGCCCACGCGGCGCCGCCAATCACCACGCAGCGGCACACGATCTCAAATCGATCGATCAGCAAAAAGCCGACAAGCAGCGCCGCCAAGATTCCGACGATGTTGTCGATGCCAATCAGCAGCAGGCTCAGCAAAAAGAGCAGCACCGTTGCAAGCGCGCGGTTGTCGACGACCGACCTCACGTATTCAAAGAGCCGGGCACCTCGAACGCTTGCCTATCGTCTTTTGTCATATCAAGATCCTCACAAGCGAAAAGCGTTATTCGATGATGTAGCCGACGCCCCAGACGTTTTTGATAAAGCGTGGCTTTTGTGCGTCGTCGCCGATTTTTTCGCGCAAATGGCGAATGTGCACCATCACCGTATTGTTGGAGCCGGGCATAAAGTCCTCGTTCCATACCGCGCGGAACAGGTCCTCCACGGGCACTACGCTGCCGCGATGCTCGGCCAGATAC
>CABSUD010000097.1:0-5508 GCA_902480795.1 uncultured Collinsella sp.
TCCTTGTTTTCCTGCTTCGAGCAGGTCATCGTTAGTCGATCCGGTTACGTCGACTATCGTTAATTTGGCATCCATAGCGGCTGCTACCTCCTTAATGAATAAGTGAATAACGCAATGGTGTCGTGAGGCAGACACAATGTGAAGCCTTTGTCGCATTTGGACAATTTAATGTTAACACGTCAACAATGACTGAAATGCGCTATCCTCTCTTGGTCGATGTAAACACGTCAACAACGCAAAGGAGGTTAGTGATGGGTTTCACGATTCTTGGAACAGGCTCGGCGCTTCCTACGCGCAGTGTTTCCAATGACGAGCTGTCCGAGTTCCTGGACACCTCGGATGAGTGGATTTTTACCCGTACGGGGATCAAGAGCCGCCATGTGTGCACCGCCGAGTCACTCGACGACCTTGCCGTGGCAGCGAGCGAGCAAGCGCTCCAGGCGTCCGGACTCGATGCGAGCCAGCTGGATCTTATCGTCTGCTCGACGACGACGGGCGATCATCTCGTTCCTGCCGAAGCGTGCGCCGTTGCTGAGCGCCTGGGTGCCACATGTCCTGCCTTCGACGTTTCGGCGGCTTGTGCCGGCTTCGTATTTGCGCTCGATGTTGCCGAGGGCTATATCGCCCGCGGTCGCGCCAAGCACGTGCTAGTCGTTGCCGCCGAGCAGATGACGCGCGCGCTTGACTGGTCAGACCGCGCCACGTGCGTGCTCTTTGGCGACGGCGCGGGCGCTGCAGTGATAGGGGCTGGGGGAGACAATCCCCTTGCCGTTGAGCTTTCGACGGCGCCTGATGTCGAAACACTGAGCGTCCCCGGATTGGCGGGCTCCTCGCCGTATAAGACGGCGCAGGACCGCGAAAGCGTGCTTTCCATGAACGGCCGTCGCGTCTTCAAGTTTGGCGTCAATGCCATCTGCGACACGGTCAACAAACTCGCCTGCGACGCGGGCATCGCGGTCGAGGACATCGACCACTTTGTATTCCATCAGGCTAACGAACGAATCTTGAGCCAGGCGGTCAAGCGCCTGGGTGTGCCGGACGACCGTGTGGTCCGAACGTTGCGTGAAACCGGCAACATCTCGAGCGCTTGCATTCCGCTTGCTCTCGATCGACTGGCAAATACCGGCGCGCTGCACGCGGGCGACACCATCGCCCTGGTCGGATTTGGCGCCGGCTTGGATGTAGGTGGCTATCTACTTCGCTGGAAGTAGTTGCACATAGGAAATGAAAACGCCCCCGGGGCACTAACAAAGGAGAACAACCATGGCAGATCAGAAGACCTTCGAGCGCGTTTGCGACGTTATCCGCGAGACCGCCGGCCTTGACGATGTCGAGATGAAGCCCGAGTCCACGCTCGAGGAGATTGGCCTCGACAGCCTGGGTACCGTCGAGATCCTCGTTGCCGTCGAGGACGAGTTTGGCATTGAGCTCGATACCGAGGAGAACCCCAAGACGGTCGGCGAGTTCGTCGATACGGTCGAGGCGGCATTGGAGAAGTAGTGATGCTCAAGTCTCCTCTCTGCGATTTGCTCGGCATCGAAAAGCCCGTGTTCCAGGGTGGCATGGCCTGGATTGCCGACGCCTCGTTGGCATCTGCCGTGTCCGAGGCAGGCGGCTTAGGCATTATCGCGGCCATGAATGCCGACGCAAACTGGCTGCGCGATCAGATTCACGAGCTGCGCGCCAAGACGGATAAGCCCTTTGGCGTCAACGTTATGCTCATGAGCCCTTTTGTCGACGAGGTCGCACAAGTGGTGATTGATGAGCGGGTGCCCGTTGTGGTGACCGGCGCCGGCAATCCCACCAAGTACATGAAGGCCTGGAGCGATGCAGGCATCAAGGTTATTCCCGTCGTGGCTTCGGTGGCGCTGGCGCGTCTCGTGGCGCGTCGCGGAGCCACTGCCGTGGTTGCCGAGGGCACCGAATCAGGCGGCCATATTGGAGAGACCTCGACGATGGCGCTGGTGCCGCAGGTTGTCGATGCGGTCGATATTCCCGTGGTTGCGGCTGGCGGCATCGCCGATGGCCGCGGTGTGGCGGCCGCCTTTATGCTCGGCGCTGCCGGCGTCCAGGTGGGAACACGCTTTCTGGTCGCAAACGAGTGCACCGTATCCGAACAGTACAAAGAGCTGGTGCTCAAGGCAGGCGACACGTCGACGCGTGCGACCGGTCGCTCGACGGGACATCCGGTTCGCGCCCTCAAGAGCCCCTTCACCAATGCCTACGCCAAAAGTGAGGCGGCGGGCGCAAGCCCCGAGGAGCTTGGGGCCATGGGCACGGGCGCACTTCGCAAGGCCGCAAAGGACGGTAATTACGAAGAGGGTTCGTATTTGTGCGGACAGATTGCCGGCATGGTCAACGAACGCCAGAGCGCACGCGAAATCGTCGACGATCTGGTCGATGGCGCCGAGCATGTCCTGATGGGTGCGTCCGCATGGGTAGCGTAGCGTTTCTGTTTGCCGGTCAGGGTGCCCAGCATCCCGCGATGGGCGTCGACCTCATCGAAGCATCAACGGCGGCTGCCGAGGTGTTCGCCATTGCCGATGAGGTGCGTCCGGGAACCAGCGAGCAGTGCCGGAGCGCCTCGAAAGAGGAGCTCTCGCAGACTGAGAACACGCAGCCCTGCGTGTTCGTTCATGACCTGGCAGCGGCTGCCGCACTGCGCGAGCGCGGCGTGGTGCCTGACGCCTGTGCGGGATTCTCGCTGGGCGAGGTCGCTGCACTCACCTTTGCGGGGGCGTTCGATACGCGAGCGGGTTTTGAGCTCGTGTGTGAGCGCGCGGCATTGATGGCCATGGCGGCCGAGCGTCACCCCGGCGGCATGCGCGCCGTCATCAAGCTCGATGCGGCGCAAGTTGAGGGCCTGGCAAAACAGGCAGGCGAGGACTGTTGGCCGGTCAACTACAACAGTCCCCAGCAGACGGTTGTGGCCGGAGCGCCCGATGCGTTGCAGACCCTCGACGTCCTGGTAAAAGAGGCTGGCGGTCGCGCTATGAAGGTCGCGGTGTCGGGTGCATTCCATAGCCCCTATATGGCCGAGGCGACATGTGGCCTTGCTGCATATATCCAAGCCGGTCACGCGCCGTCCCCGTTGCTGATTCCTGTTATGGCAAATATGACGGCGGCACCCTATCCGGCCGACCCACAGGCGGCATCGGAGGTGCTGGCCAACCAGGTGAGCCATGCCGTTCGCTGGGTCGACACGCTGCATACTCTGCAGGATCAGGGCATCGACACGTTTATTGAGGTCGGCCCCGGCAAAACGCTGTCGGGCCTGGTCAAGCGTACGCTGAGCGACGTTCGCGTGTATTCGTGCGAAACAGCCGAGCAGGTCGCAGCTATTGCCGACGAGCTCGCATAGCCCACAGGGCTGTAACCCGAAAGGAACGACATGGGCAATTTGAACAACGGCGCGCTCGAGCGCGACGGATCGCGCCGCGTGGCGCTGGTCACGGGCGGCTCGCGCGGCATCGGTCGCGCTTGTGCCGTGGGCCTGGCGGAAGACGGCTTTGATATCGCCGTCGTCTATGCCGGCAGCGTCGATGCGGCGCGCGAGACGTGCGAGGCCTGCGAGGCGCCTGGCGCTACGGCACGCGCATATCAATGCGACGTGGCCGATCCCGCTGCCGTCAACGCGTGCGTGGAAACGGTCCTTAACGACTTTGGCTCCATTTGGGCGCTCGTCAACAACGCCGGCATCACGCGCGATGGCCTGCTCATGCGCATGGGCGATGACGCCTTCGACCGCGTGCTAGACGTCAATCTCAAGGGCACGTTCAATACGACGCGCGCGCTCACCAAGACCTTTATGCGCCAGCGCGGCGGTTGCGTCGTCAACATGAGCTCGGTTGTGGGCCTGATGGGCAATGCCGGGCAGGCCAACTACGCTGCCTCCAAGGCGGGCGTCATCGGCCTGACCAAGGCGGTGGCGCGCGAGCTTGCGCCCCGCGGCGTACGAGTGAACGCGGTCGCTCCCGGGTTTGTCGAGACCGATATGACGGCAAAGCTCTCGGAGAAGGTGCGCACGGCAACCGAGGAGCAGATTCCCCTAAAGCGCATGGCGCGCCCCGAGGAAGTGGCCGGCGTGGTGCGCTTTCTGGCGAGCGATGCGGCTGCCTACATTACGGGCGAGGTCGTGCGCGTCGACGGCGGAATGGCGATGTAGAAACCAGAACCGAAGAACGGCTTGAATGAGGAGACCATGATGGAACAGAGAGTTGCAATCACCGGCATCGGTGCCGTATCGCCGCTCGGTAACACCGCGCTTGCCACCTGGGCGGCAATGTGCGCCGGCACGTGCGGCATCGGCCCGATCACGCACTTCGATACCGATGCATTTGCCGTCAAAGTGGCAGCCGAGGTCAAGGGCTTTGACGGCAACGAGTACTTTGGCAAGCGTGACGCCAAGCACCTGGACCCCTGCGTCCAGTTTGCCCTGGCAGCGTCGGACGAGGCCATGCACGATGCGGGCTTTGATGTCGAGGGCGCCATTGATCGCGAGCGCCTGGGCGTCTACGTGGGTTCAGGCGTGGGCGGCATGCAGACACTCGTCGACAACGTCCACACGATTGCCGATCGAGGGCCTCGCCGTGCATCGCCCTATATGATTGCGATGATGATTCCCAACATGGCTTCAGGCAACATCGCGATACGCCACAAGGCAAAAGGCCCGACCCTGCCCGTGGTGACCGCTTGCGCGACGTCTGCTCATGCCGTGGGCGAGGCGTTCCGCGCCATCAAGCATGGCTATGCCGATGCGATTCTCGCCGGGGGAGCTGAGGCCGCAATCATCCCTGATGCCGTTGCGGGCTTTACGTCCTGCCGTGCGTTGACCACCAACCCCGATCCTGCGACGGCTTGTCGTCCGTTCGATGCGAATCGCGACGGCTTTGTGATGGGCGAGGGCGCCTGCGTGCTGGTGCTCGAGAGCATGGAACACGCGCAGGCGCGCGGTGCGCACATTTATGCCGAGGTCGTGGGCTACGGCAACACCGATGATGCCTACCACATCACGAGTCCCGACCCGGACGCGGCAGGCATCGCCCGTGCGATATCGCTGGCGGTGGCCGAGGGCGACGTTAAGCCTTCCGAGAGTCTCTACATCAACGCTCACGGCACCTCGACCAAGCTCAACGATTCGTCCGAGACGGCGGGCATTAAGCGGGCGCTCGGCGAGGACGCGGCACGCGCCGCGCACGTCTCGTCGACCAAGTCGATGACCGGCCACATGATCGGTGCTACGGGTGCCATCGAGGTTATGGCCTGTGCCATGGCGCTCGAGCAGGGCGTGGTGCCGCCGACCATTAACTACCACACGCCCGATCCCGCCTGCGATCTTGACTACACGCCCAATCGCGCGGTTCGCGCCGACCTTACCTGGGCGCTTTCGACCAACCTGGGCTTTGGCGGGCACAACGCCGCCATCGCGCTGCGTAGATATGCAAGGAGCTAGAGCATGGATTCCAAAAGACTTGCCGAGATAGCCGATGTGATGAGATCGGAAGAGCG
>CABSUD010000098.1:0-5481 GCA_902480795.1 uncultured Collinsella sp.
GAGGTCTTTTGCGTTGGGCGGTTGCTGTCGGTGGTGAACTAGAACAGGAAGCCGATGGCGATGAGGGCGATGCTGACGATGAGCACGGCGATGTCCAGGCCCTTGATGGGGTAGCGCTTGTACGAGCTGGCGCGCGTACGCAGATAGAAGCCGCGCTGTTCTGCCGCCAAGGCTGTGGCATCGGTCTTGCCCACGCTCGAGATGAGCAGCGGCACGCACAGTGGCAACATGAGCTTAAGCTTCTTGATGGGGTTCTTGGTGTCGTACTCGACGCCGCGTGCGGTCTGCGCCTCCATGATGGCGTTCATCTCCTGACCAAACACCGGCACGAAGCGCAGCGCCGTGGTAAAGGTGAAGGCATAGCGATACGGTACGTGCAGCACCTCGACGCAGGCGTTGGCAAGGTCGTTGAGCTTGGTCACCATGAGCATGAGGATGAGTGGTAACGCCACACCCAGCAGGCGCAGGCAGGCCTTCGATCCGGTAATGAGGCCCGTGTCGGTGATAAAGCTCCACACCACGTTGCCATCGCGCATAAAGGCCAGCTGGAGCACCAGCATGATAAGCGCGAGCGGAATCAGCAACTTGAGCAGCGAGAACAGACGGTCGACGACGCCGGCGTAGGCACCCAGCGCAAGGGTGAGTGCCAAAAAGCCCAGCAGCGCCACGTAGGTGTCGGACAAGAAGATGCCGACGATGATGGCGGCGGCGAGGCCCAGTTTGACGACGGGATTCAGGCGATGCAGCAGCGTATCGCCCGGCATGTAGTCGATGACGTTAACCACGGTGGACCATCTCCTTGGTAATTCGAACGACATCGGTGACCTCGCTCACCTGCGCAAAAGCGGGCGAGACGGAAGATGCCAGACGGCGCGAGAGTTCAATAACCTGGGGAGGCTCCACGTAGGCACGCCGCATGAGATCGATGTTCGAGAATAGCTCGTGCGTGCGGCCGCGGTCGAGGATGCGACCGTCGGCCATTACCACAATGCGCTCGGCAAAATCCGAGACGACTTCCATATCGTGGCAGACCATGATAACGGCGCAACCGCGCTCGGCCATGGTGCGCACCGTTTCCATGACGGTCATGCACTCGCGGTAATCAAGGCCGCTCGTGGGCTCGTCGAGCACAACGATCTTGGGCTCTACGACCACGACAGAGGCAAGTGCCACCATCTGGCGCTGACCGCGCGAGAGCGAGAAGGGCGCCTCGTCGGCCGGCAAGCCAAAGCGGTCGATGACGAGCTGGGCGCGACGCAGCGCTTCGGCACGGTCGATGCCGGCAAGCTCCAGGCCAAAGGCGACCTCGTCGAGCACGGTGTCCTTGCAGATCTGACAGTCAGGGTTTTGGAAGAGGGTTGCGACCTCGCGGGCAATGCGGCTCGTGGGAGCGGCTGCGGTATCCAGTCCCGTGACGCGTACGCTGCCCGAGGCGGGCTTGAGCAGGCCCGTGAGCAGCTTGGTGAGCGTGGTCTTGCCGGCACCGTTCTGGCCGACGATGCCCACGAGCTCGCCAGGATAGAGCGTCAGGCTAAGGTCGTGTACGGCGGCGCCGCCATTGGGATAGGCAAACTCAACATGGTCGAAGGTGAGTGCGGGTTCGGCGTCCTTGGCATGAGGACGCAACGACGGTGCATGCGGGGAACCGGTGGGCGCCTGGGCTTCGATGGCTGCGTGTGCGGGGTCGACGATGCCCGAAATCAGGCGTTCGGCCTCATCGACATCCAAGCAAGGGGTACCGCTTACCAGACCATCGGCCTCGAGGCTATTGAAGATACGCGTGACGCGAGGGCAGTCGACGCCGATGGCACGGAGCTCGTCGGTATGCGCGAAGACCTCGTGTGGCTCGCCCTGCAGCGCAATTTCGCCATGGTTGAGCACGAACACGCGGTTGCAGTACTCCGAGAGCAGAGCGACCTTTTGCTCAACGACGACGATGGTGATTCCAAGTACGCGGTTTGCCTCACGCAGCGTCTCGAAGACCAATGTGGAGCTGGCGGGGTCGAGTGCCGCGGTGGGCTCGTCGAGAACCAAGACGCGCGGACGCATGGCGAGGATGGCGGCGATGGCTACCTTTTGCTTCTGTCCGCCCGAGAGGGTTGCGATCTCGCGGTCGCGCAGGTCGCTGATGCCGACGGTCTCGAGCGTTTCGCTCACGCGCTGTTCGATCTGGTCGTGGGGAACGCCAAAGTTCTCGAGGCCAAAGAGCATCTCGTCCTCGACGACCGAGGCGACCATCTGCGTGTCGATATCCTGCAGCACACTGCCGACGATTTGCGACACGTCGGTCAGCGATACTTCGCAGGTGTCGTGGCCGTCGACCATGACGGACCCAAAGAACGTGCCGGTGTAGTGGTGGGGCACGGCGCCCGACAGACAGGCGGCAAGCGTGGACTTGCCGGCGCCCGAGGGCCCGATGATGCCGATGAAATCTCCCTTGTTCACGCTGAGCGAGATGTGGCTGAGCGCCTGCTCGGTCTGCGTGCCATGGGAGAACGAGACATCGTCGACGTTGATGATCGTTTCCATGGATACCTTTCATAGTCATTGGGGACGTTCTTAAATGACTAGTCGTTTAAGAACGTCCCCAAGAGCTAGCCGTTTGGGACAGTCTTTGGTGGTGAAGCACGGAGACGGCTTTACGAGGGGCCTCAGGTTGGCGTGAAAGAGGAGCGAAGCGTACTTGGGTACGCGAGCGACGAATGAACGCCAAGATGGGGTGGCTCGTAAAGCCGAGCGGGTTAGTTGAGCTTCAGGGCCTTCTGGATGGGCAGGTAGAGGGCACCGACCAGAATGGCGTTAAAGACGGCGGTCATGGCGACGACGGGCAGCATGGCGGCGGCGAGCTCGCTCACCACGCCGAGCGTGGCCATCTTGATGACCATGAAGATGACGCCCGAGACAAAGGTGGTCACGAACGTTGCGACGATGGCGACGGCAGACTTGACCTGTCCGTCCTTGGCAGCAGCGTTGACGATGACGGACATGAGCATGGCGGCGATGCCCTCGGCGGCAAAATCGACGAACGGCGAAGTGGTGGTGATCTGGATCACGGCAGCCGAGATGAGGCCAATGACGAGCGCCTGGCCGATATTGGGGCGAACGACCAGGATGGTGAGACAGAAGGCCGAGATGATGAACTCGGGGCTGATCATGCCGCCCGAGATGCCCGAGATTGCCTTGCCGACGGTGAAGTTGAGGATGAAGCCGGCGGCGAGCAGGATGGCGAGCAGGACGAGGGCGCGGACATCGAGTTTGCCGCGGTCGGCGGTCTGGACGGTGCGGGGCTGGGCGGCGGTGGTGTTCTGAGACATGGTGAAAATCCTTTCGGAATGGGAGTGCAAGAGAAAAGCGGAGGCGCGTGATGCGAATGCGATCGGGCTCGAGATAGAAAAAAGGCCCCCGGTCGAAACCGGAGGCCTTTCAATCACCTAGAGCGCAAAAACAGGCGTGAGGGACTCACTGTCGACCGATCGTATTCGCATCACGCCACCACCAGTTGTTGAGAGACTTCATCGTGTTCTTCATGTTGGTGGCTCCTTTCGTGATGCCGTGGCGCGGTCGCACCTAGTTGCTGTTGCGCTGCACTATAGCACAGCGAAGTGTGTGCGGGGAAATCTTTTTTGAAAAGATTTCGGCGATGTTTCCAGCCGGTCGGATGGGCGGCCGGACGGGCGGGCGACCTTGGCCATCCCGCCCGCGCCTTAAGGTGGGGGTTCTTAGGCCTTCTTGCGACGATAGACCACGTAGGCGCAGACACCGATGACGACGACGGCGCCAACGGCCATGGCGGCCATGTTGTTGCCCTCGGACTTCTCCTCGGTGACCTCTTCCTCTTCGGCCTCGGGCTCGGCCACGTTCTCATCGGAAAGGGCCTCGTCGGCGTAGGTGATGGACTCGACCAGGCAGTCGTTGTCGGCATCGTAGTCACTCGGGACGAACTCCTCGGAGAAGTCGCCCTCCTGGAGGTAGTCACGCATCTCCTCGAGCATGGCCTTGCACTTAACATAGGTGTTCTTGGTTGCAGCCTTGCCGGCCTTGTTGGCTAGGGCGGTGCGGGCTTCGGTGCCTTCTTCGGCCTGCATGGCCTCGTCGACGGTCAGGTTCTGCTCGATGAGTTCCTTCTGCAGGGCGTCGAGATAGGCGCGGACGCCGGTGGCGCAGTGGTCGCGGTTCTCATAGGCGAGCGTGTTGATGTCCATGAGGACGTAGTTGATGGAGTTCTTGGGCTCCTCGTTGTTCACGACGTCTTCCTCTTCGCAGTGATCGAAGGAGACATCCTGATCGCTGAAGTAGGGGCTGACCTCGGTGAGCAGTGCGGAGTAGAGAGGGATGGCGACGGAGAACTCGGCGTTGGAGAGCATCTCCCACTGAATGGTCGCGATCTCGGGATCCATGCCGTGACGGATCTGGAAGGTGTGGATCTCGGTGTTGCGGTTGGAGCCGATGGCATAGGCGCCGTCGGTGTTGGCGTTGAGGCCGGCGACATTCTCGCCGCGAGCGGCGAAGGAACGAATCATCTCAAAGGTGTTCCAGTCGGACTTGCCGGGCTGGAAGAACAGCGGCTGCATCTCGTGGACCAGGGCGCCGGTCGTCGCGCGAGCGTCTTCGCGCTCGTCCTTGACGATCTCGTAGTCGGTGCCCTCAGCAAGCGGAGCCATGAAGTAATCGCGACCCTGGATATAGCGCGACCACTGGTGCATACCGGCCTCGCTGATCTCCTCGCCGTAGGTCTTGGCGACGTCGAACTTGCCGTCGGTGTACTCGGCAAAGCCCTTCTCCTTAGGCATGGACTCAACGCCCTCGGAATGGAGACAGTTCTCGGTGTCATCGAGGTCGACGTTATAGGTGAGGTTGCCGATGTTGGGGTTGAGCGAGGCGATATCATCGGCGAGCTTCATGGCAATCCACTGATGGCCGGAAAGCGCGGCGAACAGCCAGGTCTCGGTGCTGTCGGCGATGATGATCTGGTCGTTGGAGCAGACGCCCTGCTCGTCGATCAGGCTGCCGATGAGCTCGACGCCCTCGCGGGCCGTGGCGCTCTCGCCCAGGATGACGCTGGCATAGCTGTACTCGCCAATGCCAGTCTTCTCGGTGATGGGGTCGGCCTCTTCGGCCTTCTCGTTATAGGAGGTGCTCAACGTGGCAGAGCAGGAGACGCCCTTCTCGTTGATGCCGGCCTCGGAATATGCGTCGTAGCGATCTTCCCACTGCGAGGGGTTGTCGCGAACGAAGGTGTAGCGGTAGGTTGCGCCCTTGGACTTGTACTCAAAACCGGACTCGACCGAGGTGTACTCGTTGCCGTCCTTGTGTGCGGGCTCAATGCCAAAGTGCTTGACATAGCGCGGACCGAAGTCCTCGGAACGGCCGTAGTACGTGTTGCCGTCTGCCGTGAGCTTGCTGCCCATGTAGATCTGGGTGCAGGCGAGTGCCGAAGTCGGCATGGCCATGATGGCCGCTGCTCCAAACGCAAGGCCGCAG
>CABSUD010000099.1:0-5466 GCA_902480795.1 uncultured Collinsella sp.
TTTGCTATGATAGCCCGCGGCGTGTTACGAATCTGACAATACGTAACACTGGCAAGGTATTTCAGGAGGCGGCGCAATTCCGTGCGCCGACAACCGGGAGGCGTACATGCACATTCCAGATAACTATCTATCCCCGCAAACCGATGCCGTCATGGCGGTGGCAATGGTGCCCGTTTGGGTTCACTGCATCAAGAAGGTGCGCGCCACGCTCGATCGCGAGCATATGGCGTTCCTGGGCATCTGCGCCGCATTCTCCTTCTTGCTCATGATGTTCAACGTGCCGCTGCCCGGCGGCACCACTGGTCACGCCGTTGGCGGCGCGCTCATCGCGCTGCTGCTGGGCCCCGAGGCCGCGGCTATCGCTGTCTCGGTCGCGCTGGCGCTGCAGGCGCTGCTGTTTGGCGACGGCGGCGTTCTGTCGTTTGGCGCCAACTGCTTTAACATGGCCTTTGTGCTGCCGTTTGTCGCTGCTATCGTGTTCCGTGCGCTCAACAGCCGCCTGCACGACAAGAGCTGGGGCACCTCGGTTTCTGCCGTCGTGAGCGGTTGGGTCGGCCTTTGCCTGGCGGCCCTGTGCGCGGCAATCGAGTTTGGTATTCAGCCGATGCTCTTTACCAACGCTTCGGGCGCGCCGCTGTACTGCCCCTTCCCGCTGTCCGTGGCTATTCCGGCCATGTTGATCCCGCATATGCTGGTTGCCGGCGTGATCGAGGGCGTGGCGACGGCCGCCATCTACGGTTTCATTAAGAAGACGGCGCCGAGCGTTATCGTCGGGCCCGAGGCCGTCGATGGCCAGCTTACTGCCGAGGGCGCTGCTGCCAAGAAGACCTCGCTGGTCCCCACGCTCATCTTGGTTGCCGTGCTTGTCGTGGCTACGCCGCTCGGCTTGCTTGCCACAGGTGACGCATGGGGCGAGTGGGACGCCGAGGGCGCCGCGACTGCCGTTCAGGAGGCTGGTGACGACAGTCTGCAGGCTTCGGTCGGCCTTGATACCCCGACCTTTGCCGACGCTCTGCCTACGGGTGATTACCTGCAGGCCTATTCCGAGGAGCAGGGTCTTGGCTTTGCCGGTCAGGCTGCCATGTATATCCTGTCCGGCGTGATTGGCGTGGCGGTGCTCACCATCGCATTCCGTCTGATCTCGCTGACGGTTAAGGAAAGCGGTGCTCATGGCAATAGCCGAGCTGCCTAGCTGGCTTGCGGCCGAGGAGCGATACGAGCCCGTGGGGACTCGGCATCGTGTGATGCAAAAGAACGTCCTGCACCTGGCGAGCCTGCTTGAGCGGGTTCGCCTGGGTGGAGGCGCGCACGAGGGCGGGTCGATGGTCGACCGCGCCCTTTCTTGCGTTTCGGCTCCGGTGCGCCTGGTGGGGATGTTCGTCTGCGTTCTATGCGTGTGTCTGACGCAGGGCCCTCTGTACCTCATGTTGATGGCGGCTATCGCGCTGGTGCTCGTTGCCGTGCGCCCCGTACGCGGGCTGCGGGCAACCTTTGTGCCGGCGCTTGGCGCTGCGGGGTTTGCCGTGGTTCTTGCACTGCCTGCCCTGCTGCTGGGCGCTTCCGCTACGGGCGCCATGCTCAAAATTGCGCTCAAGACGTTCATTAACGTGTCGTTCGTGCTGGGCGTTTCGTGGACACTCACCTGGAGCCGTATGTCGGCGGCGCTCAAGATGCTGCATCTACCCGACGAAGTTATCTTTACGTTTGATATGGCGCTCAAGCACATCGAGGTGCTGGGTCGTACGGCGCACAATCTGTGCGAATCGGTCATGCTGCGCAGTGTTGGCCGTGCGCCTGAGGGATTTTCGCGTACCGATTCGATCGCGGGTATCATGGGCATGACCTTTATCAAGGCGATGGAATGCAGTCGCGCGATGGACGAGGCTATGCTTTGCCGCGGCTTTGCCGGTGCGTATCCAGCTCCCGCGCGCGCCAGGTTTGGCTGGCGCGATGCCGTTTACGCAGCCGTTGTGGTTCTGCTCGCCGTGTTGTGCGCAGTGCTGTAGCGCGGGCGGTCGAGCCGTCGATGTGGATAGGGAAGGGCGACGTTTTGGCAAACGATACGAATGGCGCGATGGGCGTGAGCGGTGCTGCCGGCGCCGAGACCACGCCGCTCATCGAGTTTCGCGACGTGGTGTTTTCCTATGCGGGTCATACGGTGGTCGACGGCGTTTCGCTGCAGGTGGATCGTGGTGAACTCGTTGCTCTGCTTGGTCCTAACGGTTGTGGCAAGACGACGATCATGCGCCTTATCAACGGCCTTGAGCTCGCGGATGCCGGCGCATACCTGTTTGACGGACGCGTGGTCGATGCGGCGTATCTGAAGGATTCTGCTGCTGCTCAGAAGTTCCACCAGCGCGTGGGCTTCGTATTCCAAAACGCCGATGCCCAGCTGTTCTGCGCCACGGTGGGCGAGGAAGTTGCTTTTGGTCCCGCGCAGATGGGACTGCCGGCAGACGAGCTCGAGCGCCGCGTGCGCGATGCCATGGGGCTGTTCCAGGTTGCCGACCTTGCCGACGCCTCTCCCTATCAGCTCTCGGGCGGGCAAAAGAAGCGCGTTGCGCTGGCTGCGGTGGTGTCGATGAACCCGGATATCTTGGTCCTTGACGAGCCTACCAATGGGCTCGACGAGGATTCATGCGACATCGTGGTCAACTTCTTGCTGGCCTACGTCGCGGCGGGTAAGACGGTCTTGATGAGCACGCATCACCAGGATTTGGTGCGACGCCTGGGTGCCCGTGCAATCTATATCGATCGATATCACCATGTGGTCGAGGCACCTTCGCCGTCGTATGGAACCGAAAGCGGTGCTACGGACTAGTTGCTGCGTAGAGCGTGCGTAGCCGTCCGCGCGGCTTTGCCGTGATGGTATAGTTATCCAGGTTTTTATGGGGGTGGCTATGCCAAGCTGGAACATTCATATCGCTCAGACGGAGCGTTTGCTGGAGCGCACCGGTGCGCTTGCCAATAGCGTGCGCGATCGCAATGCCTTTTTGTTTGGCTGCGTGGTTCCGGATATCTTCGTGGGCTATATGGTCCCTGGCATCGCCGATCCCATCCCGTACCGCATTACGCACTTTGCCAAGCCTGAGCCCATCCCTAAGCCTCGTGAGCATGAGTTCTGGGATACCTATGTGGCACCGTTGCTTAAAAGTTCGCCCATCGGTGCGCCGGCCGCGGCGACCTCGATTATCGAGGAACGCGAGCGACTGAACCGCGTGCACTATCCCCAGCGCTACAAGGATGCCGAGCCGGTTGCCGGTCCCGGCGCCTGTGAGTTCTCGCTTGCGTCCGAGGACGTGGCGCAGTCGTTGCTCGATTTGACACTGGGTGTCTGGTCGCATCTGGTGGCCGATACCGTATGGAATACGCGCGTGAATCAGTACCTGGAGGTGCACGGCGGCAAGCCGTGCGAGGAGTTCCGCATTAAAAAGCAAGGCGACTTTGACTGGTTTGGCAAGACGCTGGGCATTGTTTCCATCCCGCGTGCGACCGATCGCCTGTATACCGCTGCGACGCGTTTTGGGCAGTATCCCATCCATAAAGAATATGTGCTCAAGACCATCGGCGTCATGCACGAGATTGTACGCGAAAACCCCGGTGAGCCCGACCATCCGCCATACCGCCTGCTAACCGAGGAGTTTTTCGATGCAACGTTTACCGAGGTCATCGAGCTGACCGAGGCGGGATTTGCGACTCGCGTTGCTGCTTCTGGCGTTCCCGCAGTCCCCCTGATTGCTAGCTGCTAGCCGGCCGGCTTAACGGTGAACAGTTCATCCCAATTGACCAACAGCTCCCGTCGCAGGGCGTCTTCGGTGGTACGCTCGGCATCGGAAAGGTTCGCGACTGATCACAAATCGATGAATCGGCATATGAAGTAGGTCCTAAAAAAGGGCCCGGAAGGCAAAGCCTTCCGGGCCCTTTGCAATGCAAGTGTGCTTGCAAGTGCGATTTAGCGCACCTGAGCGACGTAAGCGACGTTGGTCGAGGAGACTTTGTCCTCGAGCTGGACGCTCATGCGGGGATCGCCGGCGGTGGCGACGGTCAGGTCGCCGGCCTCGACGTAGCCGAGCTCCTTAGCGGTCTCGATCGCCTTGACGATTGTGCCGTTGACGGTGCCCTGGGTAATCTCGGCCTGGTGCGGGATAACGCCCCAGTACATAATCATCTGCTGGACGGCCCACTCGTGGCGGGAGAACGCGCAGATCGGCATGTTGGGACGGAAGTGCGAGATCAGGCGAGCGGTACGACCGGTGGTCGTCGGCACGGTGATGCACTTGGCGCCAACGGTGGTAGCCATGTTCACAGCGGACATACCCACAACGTTGTTGACGACGCGGGTGCCGTGAGCATCGGCCGGAACCTCGAGCGGAGCGTGAGCCGGGAGGTACTTCTCGGTCTCGAGAGCAATGCTGGCCTGCATCTTGACGGCTTCAACCGGGTACTTACCGGCAGCGGACTCGCCGGACAGCATGACGGCGTCGGTGCCGTCGTAAATGGCGTTAGCAACGTCGGCAACCTCGGCGCGCGTCGGGCGCGGGTTCTGCTGCATGGAGTCGAGCATCTGCGTAGCGGTGATAACGGGCTTGTAGGCCGCGTTGCACTTGGCGATGATCTCCTTCTGGATGTGCGGAACGAGCTCGGGCTTGATCTCGATGCCCAGGTCGCCACGGGCGACCATGATGCCGTCGGAAGCCTCGAGGATCTCGTCGAAGTTCTCGACGCCCAGGGCGCACTCGATCTTCGGGAAGATCGTCACGTGCTCGCCACCGTTCTCGCGGCAAAGCTCGCGGATGCCGCGGACGGACTCGCCGTCACGGATGAAGGAAGCGGCAATGTAGTCGATGTTCTCGGTCAGGCCAAAGAGGATGTCCTGACGATCGCGCTCGGTGATGGCGGGCAGCGAGATATTGACGTTGGGCATGTTGACGCCCTTGCGCTCGCCGATCAGGCCGTCGTTCTTGACGACGCAGGTCATGTCCTGCCCGTCGACGGACTCGACCTCGAGGGCGACCAGGCCGTCATCGATCAGGATGAGGGAGCCCTTCTCGACCTCGGAGGGCAGAGCCAGGTAGTCGAGGGAGATGTGCTCAGAGGTGCCGTGGAAATCCTCGGACGTGGGCTGAGCGGTGACGACGATCTTATCGCCGGTCTTGACGGCAACCTTCTTGCCGTCGACCAGAAGGCCGGTGCGGACCTCGGGGCCCTTGGTGTCGAGCAGGATGCCGACGGGCAGACCGAGCTCCTTGGAAATACGACGGACGCGCTCGATGCGACCGTGGTGCTCGTCGTAGGATCCGTGCGAGAAGTTAAAACGGGCGACGTTCATGCCCGCCTTGATCATCTCGCGGATGGTCTCGTCGCTATCGCAGGCGGGACCCATGGTGCATACAATCTTGGTGCGCTTGTACATTCAGACCTCCATCTGACATCGTCTTGCGCTGATAGATAAACCATAAGAAATAA
>CABSUD010000100.1:0-5430 GCA_902480795.1 uncultured Collinsella sp.
ATTTCACCGCAACTGATGAAGGGTTGGTTAGGCGCGCTCGATGAAGGCCTTGTAGCCGCGGTAGGCCTCGTAGATATCGGCCTTGTTGGCGACCTCCCACAGGGCATGCATGGACAGGACGGCAACGCCGGAGTCGATGACGTTCATGCCGTACTTGGCCATGATGTAGGCGATGGTGCCGCCGCCGCCCGCGTTGACGCGACCAAGCTCGCAGGTCTGGAAGTCCACGCCGGCCTCGTCCATGATGTCGCGGACGAGGGCCACGTACTCGGCGTCGGCGTCGTTTGAACCGCCCTTGCCGCGGCTGCCCGTGTACTTGTTAAAGCACAGGCCGCGACCCATGAAGGCGGCGTTCTTGGTCTCGAACTTGCCGGCGTAGCCCGGGTCGAAGCCGGCGGACACGTCGGAGGAGAGCATGCGGCTGTGGGCGAGTGCACGGCGCAGGGCCAGCGGGCTATCCTCGCCGGCGAGCGTCATGATCTCGGCGACGGTGTTCTCGAAGAAGCGGCTCGTCATGCCGGTGGCACCCACGGAACCGATCTCCTCCTTGTCGACGATGAGTGTGATGCTCGTGCGCTCCACGTTGGCGACGTCGATCTGGGCGAGCATGGACGGATAGGCGCAGACACGGTCGTCATGGCCATAGCCCAGAATCATGGAGCGGTCGAGGCCCATGTCGCGGGCCGGGCCGGCGGGCACGACCTCGATCTCGGCGGAGAGGAAGTCCTCCTCCTCGACGTCGTACTGCTCCTTGAGGATATCCAGGAACATCTGCTTGACGGGCTCCTTGGGAGCGTCCTTGTCGTCCTCGTCAAACTTGACGGGGCGGCCGCCCACGATCACGTCGAGGATCTCGGCATCGACGGCGTCCTTGGCAGGCTTGGACATCTGCTCGCTCGAGAGGTGAATCAGCAGGTCGGAGATGGTAAAGACCGGGTCGTCCGCCTTGTCGCCAATGTTGATGTCGACGGTGGTGCCGTCCTTTTTGCAGATGACGCCTACGAGTGCGAGCGGGGAAGCGACCCAGTGGTAGCTCTTGACGCCGCCATAGTAGTGCGTGTCGAGATAGGCCATGTCGCCGGCCTCGAAAGCGGGGTTCTGCTTAAGGTCCAGGCGCGGCGAGTCCACGTGGGCGCCCAGGATGTTAAAGCCCTGCTCGAGCGGGGCGGTGCCCAGGTTGACGAGCATGAGGTCCTTGCCGTGGTTGGCGGCGTACACCTTGTCGCCGGCCTTGAGCGCGCGGCCCTCGGCGATCACGGTCTCCAGATTGACGTAGCCCGCCTCCTCGGCCATCTTGATACCGGTCTTGACGCACAGGCGCTCGGTCTTGTTCTCGCTCAAAAACTGCTTATAGCCGCGGCAAAGCTCCTCGAGCTCCTCGACTTGCTGTGGCGTGTACTTTTTCCATGCGCAGGGACGCTCCATGACGCAGGCTCCTTTCGGATCGATCGTGCTGGTTGATGTACCGTGAGCCATCGTATCACGCGCGGGCCCGCGGCGGCAGGGAAGCCTGATGTGCGGTGGCCGTGGGGCGGGGAGCGTGTAAACTGGTGTGAGCAAACCGTGCCCAGCCCAAAGCGAGGTAATCAATATGTCTGACAAGCGCCGTACCTTTGCCGTCCTCGACGGCAACTCGCTCATGCACCGCGCCTTCCACGCCGTGCCACCCACCATGAACGCGCCGGACGGTCGTCCCACCAACGCGATCTTTGGCTTTTTGAATATGTTCCTCAAGATGATTGACGCCTTTAATCCCGACGGCGTTGTTGTGGCGTTTGACAAGGGCAAGCCGCGCGTGCGCATGGAGATGCTGCCGCAGTACAAGGCCCAGCGCCCGCCCATGGACCCCGATCTGCACGCGCAGTTTCCCATGATTAAGGAGCTGCTCGCCGCGCTCAACGTGCCGATCTTGCAGTCCGAGGGCTGGGAAGGCGATGACATCCTGGGCACTATGGCGCGCCTGGGCGAGCAGGCCGGCTGTGACATGCTGCTAGTGACCGGTGACCGCGACATGTATCAGCTCGTGACCGAGCACGTCAACGTGGTTTCGACCCGCAAGGGCCTGTCCGACGTGGCGATCATGACGCCCGAGAGCGTGGACGATCTGTATCACGGCATCACGCCGGCGCTCGTGCCCGACTTTTATGGTCTGAAGGGCGACACGTCCGATAACATCCCCGGCGTGCCGGGCATCGGCCCCAAAAAGGCGAGCGCGCTCATTGCGCAGTACGGTAGCCTGGACGAGGTCATCGCGCATGCCGACGAGGTCAAGGGCAAGATGGGCGAAAACCTGCGTGCGCACATCGACGATGCCCTGCTGAGCCGCAAGGTCGCGACCATCCGCACCGATGCGCCCGTTGAGCTCGATTTTGAGGCGACGTCCTTCCCGGCGTTTTCTGCCGATGAGGTTTCCGCGGCGCTGGGTACGCTTGGTATCACCGCCATGCAGAACCGTTTCTTGGCGCTGATCGGCGGCGAGGGCGGGGCTGCTGCTGCCTCCAGTGTGTTTGAGATGCCTGCGATGGTTCGCGCAGCCGCCGGCGATGCCGACGCGCTTGGTGCCGTTGCGGCTGAGGTCTCCCGCGCGATTGATGCCGGCGAGTGGGTCGCCGCCGTGGTGGACGACGACAAGGAAGAGGGCGCGCTCTTTGGACTGACGCGCACGCTGTGGTTGGCGACGTCCAAGGGCCTGTTCGCGCTCGAGGAAGGCGACAGCGGCGCGGCGGCTGAGGTTGAGGGCTTCAACTTCGTCCACGGCGTGATTGCCGGCGTGCTCGCGCGCCTGTTTATGGAGGGCCGCGTGGCGAGTCCGGATATGAAGGCGCTGCTGCACGAGCTTTCGCCTATCGATTCCTCTGAGCCCGAGCTCATGGACCCGCTGTCTGCCGATTCCACGCGCATCTTCGATACCGTGGTTGCCGCCTACCTGCTGGATTCCGACCGCTCCGAGTTCGATGAGGCGTATCTGGCCGATACCTATCTGCAGATGTCGCTGCCTGCGGCGCGCGGTGCAGAGGGTGCCGGCGAGGACGCTCCTGCACCCGCCGCCCGTACGGCGGCCTTGACGCTGGCGCTGGTCGCACCGCTGCGCGACCGCATGACCCGCGAGAACGCCGTCAACGTGTTCGATGGCATCGAGATGCCGCTTGTGCCGGTTCTTGCCAAGATGGAGCGCGCGGGCATGCTCGTGGACCCCGACCGTCTGCACAGTCTGTCCGAGGGTCTGGCGACCCAGATTACCGAGGTTGAGCGCAGTATTCGCGACCTGGCGGGTGACGAGACCTTTAACATTGGCAGCCCCATGCAGCTGTCGCATGTGCTGTTTGACGTTATGGGGCTTCCGACCAAAGGCCTCAAGAAGACTAAGCGCGGCTACTATTCGACCAATGCCAAGGTACTGAGTGATCTTGCTCGCGACCACGAGATTGTTCGTCTGATCTTGGACTGGCGTGAGAAGTCCAAGATTAAGTCGACCTATCTGGACACGCTAGGTCCGCTGCGCCGCGGTGACGGTCGCGTACACACTACGTACAACCAGACCATCACCGCGACGGGGCGTCTGTCTTCGAGCGACCCCAATCTGCAGAACATCCCGACGCGCTCGGAGCTGGGCCGCACCGTCAAGACGGCGTTCTCGGCAGGCGAGGGCAGCGTCTTTTTGGCGGTGGACTACTCGCAGATCGAGCTGCGTTTGCTGGCGCATCTTTCGGGTGATGAACATCTGGTACGTGCCTTTAACGAGGGTGAGGACTTCCATGCCGAGACGGCCGCGCGCGTATTTGGCGTGCCGGTGTCCGAGGTGACACCCGATCTGCGCAGTCGCGCCAAGGCCGTGAACTTTGGCATCGTGTACGGCCAGCAGGCCTACGGTCTGTCGCAGTCGCTGCATATCTCGATGGCCGAGGCGCGCGATATGATCGATCGCTACTACGAGGCCTACCCGGGCGTGCGTACGTTCCTCGACAACGTGGTGGCGCGTGCCAAGCAGACGGGCTACGCCGAGACCATGTACGGTCGTCGGCGTCATATTCCGGAGCTCAAGGCCAAAAACCCGCAACTCCGTGGCTTTGGTGAGCGCACGGCCATGAACCATCCCATGCAGGGCACCGCGGCCGACATCATCAAGATCGCCATGGCCCGCGTAAGCCGCCGCCTGGAAGAAGAGGGCTTTGCCGCCCATATGATTCTGCAGGTACACGACGAACTGGACTTTGAGTGCCCCGTCGACGAAGTCGAGCGCCTAACCGCCATGGTCCGCGACGTCATGGAGCACGTAGTAGACCTCCGCGTACCGTTGATCGCCGAAGCCAGCACCGGCATAACCTGGGCCGACGCGAAATAGGGAAGTAGCCACAGCTCCAAAGTAACCAAAAACAGAAGGACGCCCCTCATCAACAAGGAGCGTCCTTCGTTCAATTAAATTCAGCCAAAGTATCTAGGCGCCAAGACGCCATTCAGGCGGCAAGCAAGTCACCCTAGGACCTGACCGAGCGAAAAACTTACCCGCCTCGCCCGATCAGGTCCGACGAGCAACGTTAACGAGCCGCCAGGATGGCGTCGATGAGCGTCAGTACGCCCCCGTCGTTGTTGCTCGGAATGCGCCACTTAGCATGCGTGTTCATATGCTCCTCGGCGTTGTCCACGATAAAGCTGTGACCGACGCGCTCCAGCATGGGGATGTCATTGTACGTATCGCCCGCGGCAGCGGCGTCAGCGATATCGATGCCCAGGTGCTCGCACAGGTGCGCGACGCCGGCGCCCTTGTCGACGCCCAGGTTCATAAAGTCGATCCACTCGCGCCCGGCGTTGGTGACGTAGAGCTTGTCCGAGAACTCAGGGCTATAGGTCTCGCGGAAAGCGGGCTCGGCGTCGTAGCCGGGGAAGAAGACCGAAATCTTGTTGGACTCGAAATCAATGCCCTCAAAGCTGTCGACGTAGTTGATTGTGTTGTAGTAGACGCTGATTTCGTCGTGGTATTGATGGTCGCGGGCAAGCACGTAGAACTCGTCGAAGCAGCACAGGACGGGGACAGCGCGCGGATCCTCCGAGGCGCGGCTCAGGACCTGCTGATACAGCTCCACGTCAATATTGCTCTTATAGATGTAGCTGCCGCGATGGATCACGCACGCTCCGTTGTCGGGACAAAAGGCGAGGCGGTTCTTGATGCCCTCGAACATCTCCTCGAGTTTGGGGGCGGGACGTCCGCTGGCGGGGCAGAATACGATGCCGGCGTCGGCGAGCTTGTCCAGGCGCTCATCAAGACCCTGGGGCAGCACACGTTCGTCGGTCAGCAGCGTCTTGTCCATATCGACGGCGAGAATCTTAATGTTGCCGATGTTGGCGTCCGATTCGTAAGTTTGCATAAAAAAGCGCCTTTCGTTTCGAGATTGTTTCAGACGTTATAACCATCAACTAGTAGTCGAGCGTATT
>CABSUD010000101.1:0-5408 GCA_902480795.1 uncultured Collinsella sp.
ACTAGTCGGTTAAGAACGTCCCCAACGACTAGTCGGATTGCTAATTTGTGTGGGTTGTGGTTTTGGGAGCTGCGGGAATTTAAGATACTGTACATCTGTACGTTAACTCATCTTCGTAGTATATTGCTACCCGCAAAACTCAGCACCATTGTGCCGTGAGGCACTAAAGCGCCTCCGTACAATGGTTGTCGATAGTACGATTCGATTCAACGACAGGATGGATGGTCCAAGCGTGAGTCTCGGCAGCAAACTATCCAACGCAAAGGTCTCCTTTGCGATCTTTAAGCGCGACATCAAGCGATTGCTCGTGAACCCCGTCGCCCTGGTGGTTACTTTGGGCGTGTGCGTCATTCCCTCGCTGTATGCCTGGTACAACATCGTGGCTAACTGGGATCCGTACGGAAACACCCAGGGTATCAAGATTGCCATCGCCAACAACGATCGGGGCACCCAAAACGACTTGGTGGGCGAGCTCAACGCGGGCGACCAGGTCGTCGATCAGCTCAAGGAGAACGATCAGCTGGGCTGGACCTTCGTCGATTCGGCGGCCGACGCCAAGGAGGGCGTCGAGAGCGGTGAGTACTATGCGGCCATCGTAATCCCTAAGAACTTCTCGGATAACCTGGTCTCGATGCTCGACGGCAACTACCATCAGCCCAAGCTTACGTACTACGTCAATGAGAAGAAGAGTGCTATTGCGCCCAAGGTTACCGACACCGGTGCAAGCACCATCGAGGAGCAGATCAACTCGGAATTTGTCTCCACAGTGGGCGAGACCGTTGCCAGCATCGCCAAGGATGCCGGGGTCGATTTAAAGGACAAGGCAACCCAGACTCAGAATTCGTTGGCTGGTTCGGTATCAGAGGCATCCGGTACCTTGGGTGAGGTGCGCGATTCGATTGGCGACATGAATGCCGCCATCGATAAGACGAGTGGCGCTATCGCCTCGGCTGATGCCGCGTTGGCGGGCCTGCAGGGTCAGACGCCCTCTCTAACGCAGGCAATCGCTCAGGGCAATGACCTGCTGGGCGAGGCGCGCGCTACGGCGGGCAACTCTGTCGCCTCGCTCTCCAAGGCACTCTCGGAAGGCAGCCTTGCGCTCACCAAGACGTCAGCCTCCGCGAACGCTGCGATTGGCAAGCTGACGGGCGCGGTCACATCTACGACCACCCGCATCGACAACTCGCTTGAGTCTCTCCAAGCGACGATCGACCACAATAAGGCCGTTATCGGGCACTTGGAGATTCTCGCCAATGACACGTCGACAGGTTCCAAGGAAATTGACGCGCGCATTGTATCGACCATCGATTTGCTCCGCGAGCAGAATGAAAAGCTTCAGAGCATCAAGGACGGTCTGTCTGCGCAGTCGAGCGCCATGGCGAATGACGCCGCGGCTGTCTCGGGCGCCAGCGACGCTATCAATAACGCAATCCAGACCGGTGCGACCAACCTTGGCCAGGCCCAGACGGACCTGGGTCAAAACGCGCTGCCGAAGGCCTCGAGCGCGCTTGATTCATTTGCCGCCGTCTCGGGTGATCTGACGGGAATCGTGTCTGGCCTCACGCCTACTATTGCAAGTGCGCGCGGTACGCTTTCGCAGCTTAACGCTACGCTCGGCCAGGCCAAGACCACGCTGTCCCAGACCGATTCCTCGCTTGCCAAGGTCCAGGACAAGCTTGCGACCGCTGCCAACGACATCGCGGCGCTGCAGACCTCTGAGTCTATGGGCGAGCTCGCCGACCTTATGGGCGTCGATGTCAATGACGTGGCAGATTTCATGGCCTCTCCGGTCGAGCTGACGTCCAAGTCGATCTATCCGGTCAAGAGCTTTGGCTCGGGCATCGCTCCCTTCTACACCAATCTGGCGCTTTGGGTGGGCGGTTACGTACTCATCGCCATCTACAAGCTCGAGGTCGATCGCGAGGGCATTGGCAGCTTTACGGCGCGCCAGGGCTACTTCGGCCGTTGGATGCTCCTGGTGATCCTGGGCGCGCTTCAGGCCACCATCGTTACGGTAGGCGATCTGGTGATTGGCGTGCAGTGCATCAACCCGCTGCTGTTCGTGCTGGGCGGCATCGCCATCTCGTTCACCTACGTCAATATCATCTATGCGCTGTCCACTACGTTTAAGCACATCGGCAAGGCAATCGGCGTCATTCTCGTCATCGTGCAGATTCCGGGTTCGTCGGGCATGTATCCCATCGAGATGATGCCCGGCTTCTTCCAGTGGCTGCACCCGCTGCTGCCCTTTACCTACGGCATCAATCTGCTGCGCGAGACGGTCGGCGGCATGTACTCGTTTAACTACCTGTTTAACCTGTGCATTCTGGGCGTGTTCTTGATCGTGGCGCTCTTTATCGGTCTGCAGCTGCGTCCGCTGCTGCTCAACCTTAACCTGCTCTTTGATAAACAGCTTTCCACGACGGGTATGATGATCTGCGAGTCCAACGACCTGCCGCGCCAGCGCTATTCGCTGCGCACGGCCATGCGCGTCGTACTCGATTCCGATTCGTACCGTCGCGAGGTGCTCGACCATGCGGTCACTTTTGAGCACCGTTACCCCTACTACATCAAGGGCGGTTTTGCCGCCGTGGTGGGCGTTCAGGTCCTGCTCTTTGTCCTGTCGACGGTTCTCGATATCGACAATAACGGCAAGATCATCCTGCTTGTCATTTGGATCATCTCGGTTATTGCCATCTGCGGCTGGCTTATCAATATCGAGTACATCCGCTCGAGCCTCAACACCCAGATGCGCATCTCGGCGCTTTCGGATGAGGACCTGCGCCGCGAGATGCGCGAGCACACGGCCGCCATTCCGGCCGCTCGTCGCATGTTCGGCTTGAATGCGAGCGAGCGGGGGTCTGAACCCAAGACTCAGGCTGTCAACCAATGTGGTCATCGCGATGCGGCCCATGTGCCCGAGAACGGGGATGACACGTTTGTGATGAATGAAAAGAACGCCCCGCTCGGCAAGCACTCCAAAGGAGGTGAGGCATAAATGAAGAACATCCTGCATCTGTTTAAGCGCGATGTCCAAAACGTGTCTCGCTCCGTAATCGGCTTGGTTGTCGTGATGGGCCTCATTATCGTACCGTGCCTGTACGCGTGGTTTAACATCGCCGGCAGCTGGGATCCGTACGGCAACACCGGCAATCTTAAGATCGCCGTGGTCAACACCGATGAGGGTTACGAGAGCGATCTGATCCCCGTCGAGGTCAACGTGGGCGAAAACGTGACCGCCACCCTGCGCGGCAACGAGAACTTCGACTGGGTTGTGCTCAACGATCGAGAAAAGGCCATCGAGGGCGTCAAATCGGGCGCATACTATGCGGCTGTCGTTATCCCTAAGACGTTTAGTGCCGATATGATGACGCTCTTTTCGACCGACGTTAAGCATGCCGATATCGAGTTTTACGAGAATCAGAAGGCCAACGCCATCGCGCAGATCGTGACCGAGAAGGGTTCGAGCGCCGTTCAGAACCAGGTTAACGAATCTTTTACCGAGACCATTACGAGCATCGGTCTTAAGACGGTGTCCAGCCTGCTCGATTACATGAGCACCGACCAGGTCAGCAACTTTATCGCCAACCTGTCCTCGACGCTCGGCGATTCGATTGGGGACCTGCAAGACGTTCAGGCTAATGCTTCGTCGCTGGCGGGCATTTTGAGCTCTACGTCCGATTCGTTGACGTCGGCGAGCGGTATGCTCCAGCAGACGGGTACGGTCGATGAGTCGACCAAGCAGTTGATGGAGCATGCCAAGAGCGGCATGAGCGATTCCAAAGAAGCGCTGAAGGCCGCCAACGACGCCATCAACGCCGCGATTGACGGAAGCGCGGGCTCGTTCGACAACGTGTCCGCCGAGCTTGCGAAGGCATTCGATGCCGCGAATCAGCATGTCGACCTTACGGTGTCTCAGCTCAACGATGCCGCGGCGGCGCTCAATACACGTGCCGACGATATCGACGCCACGGCCGACCAGCTCCGCGGCTTTGCCGAGCAGGTCAGTGACGAAAAGCTCCAGGAGAGCCTTAAATCTGTGGCAACATCGCTGGGCAGGATCGCGGTGGAGTATCGCAACAACGCCAAGGACTTGACGGCAACTGCTAAGTCCCTTTCTGACAGCATGGCAGAGGTCAACAGCACGCGTGCCGAGGTCGATCAGGCCATCGCCGATGCCAAGGCGGGCATTTCGGGCGCCAAGTCCGACTACGATTCCACGTTCTCGGTTAAGGCCAAGGAGCTCAAGAAGACGGTTTCGGGCATCCTGGACTCGCTCGATGGCATCTCGGGCGATCTGGATAGCGCCGTAGACGGCCTGACCGACGCATCCGGTTCGCTGGCAAAGGGCCTTTCCAAGGCTGCAAAGCTGGTCAACAAGGCTTCCGATCAGCTGGGCGAGGCGTCGGACAAGATCAGCGCGTTTAAGGACGAGCTCGATGGCGCCCTGATGTCGGACGACCTTGCCACGATCAAGACGATGATTGGCAACGACCCCGAGGGTTTGGCCGTGTCGCTTTCCGGCCCCGTCGCGCTCGATCGCAAGCCGGTCTATCCGATTCGTAACTACGGTTCGGCCATGGCACCGTTCTACACGATTCTGTCGCTATGGGTCGGCTCGATCGTGCTGGCGGCCATGATGAAGGTCTCGGTTGACGATGAGCTCATCAACGAGCTCATCCCCGTGCGCCTGCACGAGATCTACCTGGGCCGCTACCTGTTCTTTGGCGGTCTGGCCCTGCTGCAGGCAACGCTCGTGTGCGCGGGCGACATCCTGTTCTTTGGCATCCAGTGCGACGACCCGCTGCAGTTTGTGCTGGCGGGCTGGGTCGCGAGTCTCGTGTTCTCCAATATCGTCTACACGCTCACCGTGTCGTTTGGCGATATCGGCAAGGCGCTCGCCGTCGTGTTGCTGGTCATGCAGGTCGGCGGTTCGGGCGGCACGTTCCCCATCGAGATGACCGGCCCCGTGTTCCAGGCGATCTATCCGTTCCTGCCGTTCACCCACGGCATCAACGCCATGCACGCCGCCATGGCCGGTGCGTACCACATGGAGTACTGGATTGAGCTGGGCATCTTGGCAAGCTATCTGATTCCGTCACTGGCACTGGGCGTCGTCTTCCGCCGCCCGGTCATCAAAGCCAACGACTGGATTATCGAAAAGCTTGAGAGTACTAAATTAATCTAGCGCAACAATGTAAACGCTGATGCTACGGCAATGTCAGCGAGCGAGCCGCATTTGCGCCAAGGTGACGTGAAATGAGAGGGCGCTGACCTTCTGGTCGCGCCCTCGAAATTGAACGTCAGATTGGCGTGAATGCGGCTCGCGCAGCATCGGCCGATCCGCCGTTCGGTAGAACGGCGGAGCAAAGCGATTTAGCGTAGTGAATTGAACGGGCTGCTTGGTT
>CABSUD010000102.1:0-5393 GCA_902480795.1 uncultured Collinsella sp.
AAACTGTGCCCCATTATTTGGCTGGATTCTGGGACGCAGTTTCCCAAAGGGGCCTGTTTGGGAAACTGCGACCCGTTCTGGACGCAAATTCCGGGTCGTAGTTTCCGCGACGCCCAGTCAACCTATGCCCTCGCAACGCCCGCGCATAAAAAACGAGGGAAGGCACACGGCCTTCCCTCGTTACAGGCAATATGTAGCCGCTTCCCTACATCAGACGCAGGCTGACGTCCTTGAGCTGGGCGCCACTAACGGCACTCGGGGCGCCCGACATGAGGTCGGAGCCGCTGGCCGTCTTGGGGAACGCCATGACGTCGCGGATGGAGTCGGAGCCGGTAAGCAGCATGCACACGCGGTCCAGGCCCAGAGCGAAACCGCCCATCGGGGGCGCACCAAACTTGAGAGCCTCCATGAGGAAGCCAAACTGCGACTCGGCGCGCTCCTCGGTAAAGCCCAGGAGCTTGAGCATGGACATCTGCATCTCGGCGTTGTGGATACGCATACCGCCGCCGCCGGCCTCAAAGCCGTCCATGACAAAGTCGTAGGTGCACGAACCGGCTGCCAGCGGATCGGCCTCGATCTTGGCGATGTCGGTCTCGGTCGGCAGGGTAAAGGGCTGATGCTCGGCAGCATAGGCCTTGCGATCCTCGTCCCAATGGAACAGCGGGAAGTTGACGACCCACAGGAAGTCGTGACCCTCGCGCTTGATCTCGAGCGCATTGGCCATGTGGGAACGCATGCCGCCCAGGATCTCGTCGGAGAGCAGGCGCGGGCCGGCGGCGAACATCACAAGGTCGCCGGGCTCGACGTCCATGCGCTCGCGCAGAGCCGCCATCTCCTCGTCCGAGAAGAACTTGACGATGGGGCTGTTGATGGAGCCGTCCTCGCGGAAGGCGATCCAAGCCAGGCCCTTGGCGCCAAACGTGGAAGCCACGCCGGCGAGCTTATCGATCTTGGCACGTGCCCAGGCACCGGCGCCCTTGGCGTTGATGGCCTTGACGACAGAGCCGTCCTCGTTTGCGGCGGTCGCAAAGACCTTGAACTTGGAGTTGGCAAAGATGTCGGTCAGGTCGACCAGGTGCATGCCATAGCGGGTATCGGGCTTGTCGGAGCCATAGGTGTCCATGGCCTCCCAGTAGTCCATGCGACGCAGCGGCGTGGGCATCTCGACGCCCATGCGGCCGAAGGCGTCGGCCAGGACCTCCTCGAGCGCGCTCATGACGTCATTCTGGTCCACGAAGGACATCTCGATATCGACCTGGGTGAACTCGGGCTGACGGTCGGCACGCAGGTCCTCGTCGCGGAAGCACTTGGCAACCTGATAGTAGCGCTCGACGCCACCGACCATAAGCAGCTGCTTCAGAAGCTGCGGGGACTGCGGCAGGGCGTAGAAGTTGCCCGGCTGGATGCGGCTGGGAACGATGAAGTCGCGGGCGCCCTCGGGCGTGGACTTAAACAGGGAGGGCGTCTCGACCTCCATGAACTCACGGTTGTGCAGCGCCTCGCGAATGGCAAAGGTGAAGTCGGAGCGCAGCTTGAGGTTGGCCATCATCTCGGGACGGCGGAGGTCCAGATAGCGGTAGCGCAGGCGGGTGTCCTCGCTGGTCTCGATGCCGTCCTCGATCTGGAACGGCGGGGTGACGGACGTGTTGAGCACCTCGGCGTGGTCGGTCAGGACCTCGATCTCGCCGGTCGCGAGCTTGGTGTTGGTGGTCTCCTCGCCACGGGCGCGCACGACGCCGTGGATCTTGATGGGCCACTCGGGACGCATGGTCTCGGCGATCTTAAAGGCATCGCCATCGGAGTGCTCGGGGTCGAAGGTGAGCTGCGTGATGCCCTCGCGGTCACGAAGGTCGCAGAAAATAAGGCCGCCGTGGTCGCGGCGACGGCTCACCCAACCGGTGAGGGTGACCTCTTCGCCCACGTTCTCGCGGCGAAGCTCGCCGCAGGTACGGGTGTGCATGGAATGCTCGTCGATGGGACGGGTCTGGCTCATACCAGTGATCCTCCTTTATGGATCTGTGCCGCCCCGTGTCGTTCCGGGCGGCGTCGTACAGATTTGCCCAGCCTGCGTAAACCGCGCAGCCGGACATGGCGTTCTATCTTATCTCACCCGCGTCGATGTGCCGCGAAAAAGTAGCTCTTGCCCAAAGACTTGACGGAGACGAAACAATTGACGCACCGTGGCCGTCGCCCAGGCGCGCCACGTGCGACAATGTGCCCCAATACAACTGCACTCGGAAAGGCCCGCCATGACTGCATGCCTCATCGTTATGGATATCGACTCCACGCTCATCAACCAGGAAGTCATCGACCTGTTGGGCGAAGAGGCCGGCGTGGGCGAGCAGGTGGCACAGATCACCGAGCGCGCCATGCGCGGCGAGCTAGACTTTAAGCAGGCGCTCGAGGAGCGCGTGGGACTGCTTGCCGGCCTGGACAAGAGCGTGTTCGAGCGCACCTTTGAGCGCGTGACGTTTACCCCCGGCGCGTTAGAGCTTGTGCGCTCGGCACACAGCAAGGGCTGGAAGGTCGGCGTGGTGAGCGGCGGCTTCCACGAGGTCGCTGACAAGATCGTGGCCGCCGCGGGCATCGATTTTTGCCTAGCCAACCGCCTGGAGGTCGTGGACGGCAAGCTCACCGGTAAGTTGGCTGCCGACATTGTGACCAAGGAGTCCAAGCTCATCCAGCTGCTGGACTGGGCAGTTGAGTGCGGCGTCGACATGGCCCACACGGTCGCTATTGGCGACGGGGCAAACGACATCCCCATGATCCAGGCCGCGGGCACTGGCATCGCGTTTTGCGCCAAGCCCAAGACGCGCGAGGCCGCCCCGTTTGCCATCGACGAGCGCAACCTGATGCTCGCCATGGACATCATCCTGCGTGACTAGCCGATCCGTCTAACAATTGAATCAGTCCGTCCTATAGTTTCCGAACAATTTTGTCTTAGTGTTCGGAAACATACCCTTTGAGTGCTAGACTTTGCGCCGTCGAAGGGAACATATATGGATAAGCGAGATCTTGAGCAGCTGCTGAGCGATGTTGCCGGCGGATCAGTCACCCCCGCCGACGCCCTTACGCGCATCCAGACGGCTCCGACCGCCGATTTGGGCTTTGCGCAGCTCGATCTTTCGCGCGGAGTGCGCCAGGGAGCCGGCGAGGTTGTCTACGGTGCCGGTAAAACCGCCGAGCAAATTGCCGCCATTATCAAAGCATTACTCGATGCCGGCCAGGAGCGCATCCTGGTCACACGCTTGGATGCCGAAAAAGCCGCGCGCACCGCTGAACTTCTCGGCAACGACATTGACCTGGGATATGTCCCGGACGCCCAGCTCGCCCTGGTGGGTGGCAAGCCCTCCCCCACCGGCAACGGACGCATCGTCGTCGCCTGCGCCGGCACGAGCGACCTGCCCGTCGCCGAAGAGGCGGCACTGACGGCCGAGTTCTACGGCAACGAGGTCGATCGCCTCTACGACGTGGGTGTCGCCGGCCTGCACCGCCTGCTCGCTCATGCCGAGGAACTCGCCCAAGCACAGGTGATCATTGCCGTCGCCGGCATGGAGGGCGCGTTGGCGAGCGTTATCGGCGGCCTGGTGAGCTGTCCGGTCATCGCCGTCCCCACCAGCGTGGGCTATGGCGCAAGCTTTGGCGGCGTAGCCGCGCTGCTTGCCATGCTCAACTCCTGCGCCAGCGGCGTTTCGGTTGTCAACATCGACAACGGCTTTGGTGCCGCCTACCAGGCAAGTCTTATCAATCATCTGAGCGCCGGCACGCCCTGCGCCCGTTAAGGAGCATTCCATGTCCAACCATCAACACACGCTTATCATCGACGGCACCTCGGGCATCAGCGGCGATATGACCGTCGCGGCCCTGCTCGACCTGGGCGCCAGCGAGGAGCATCTGCGCGAGCAGCTCGCCACGCTTCCGGTCGGCGGCTTTGAGATTGCCGTTACACGCGTAAACAAGCATGGCATCGACGCCTGCGACTTTGACGTTCAGCTGGCAGAGGAGCTCGAGAACCATGACCACGACATGGCCTGGCTCTACGGCAACGAAGCGGGCACCGAGCACACACATGAGCATGAGCACCACCATCATGACCATGGCGAACACGAACACGAGCACTGCCACGAGCATGACCATGAGGGCCACGGTCATGGCCACGAGGACCATCACCACACCCACCACCATCATCACCGCTCGCTAGCCGACGTCACGGAAATTATCGAGAATTCGCAGCTATGCGATGGCGCCAAGCGACGCGCGCTCGCCATCTTTACCGCGCTCGCCGCCGCCGAGGCCAAGGCCCACGGCAAAACGCCCGAGACCGTCATGTTCCACGAGGTAGGCGCCATCGATTCCATCGTTGACATCTGTTCAGTCGCCATCTGCCTCGATGACCTGGGCATCGAGGATATTGTTGTCGAGTCGCTCTCCGAGGGTCACGGCACCATCCGCTGCGCCCACGGCCTTATGCCCATCCCGGTGCCCGCCGTCGTCAACCTATGTCAAGCAGGCAATATCGCCCTCACGCCCGCACCGGTCGCCGGCGAGCTCGTAACGCCCACGGGTGCCGCCATCGTCGCCGCACTGCGCACGTCCGAGCATCTGCCGGCCCGCTACCGCATCGAGGCCGTCGGCTACGGCGCCGGTAAGCGTCCCTACGAGGGTTGCTCCGGTACGCTCCGCTGCCTGCTCGTTCACGCGGACGCATAGCCATGGATGCCCGCAAGGCAAAAAGCCGTGCCGCCATCGTTGCGGCGTTCTCCGAGCTCCTGTGCGAGGAAGATTACGGCAAGATCACCGTCAGCGACATCATTGCTCGCGCCCATGTGGGTCGGGCAACGTTCTACGGCCTCTTCAAGAGCAAAGATGACCTGCTGGCCGAGCTCGTGTGCGATATCTGCACCCACGCCCTCGACGACGATGGCACACCGCTCGATGACCCACTCGTACAGGTCGAGCATATCCTCAACAACCTCTGGGATCGTCGTCAGGGTGTACGCGCCCTCGTAGCCGGCGCCGGCTCACGCGTCTTCGCCGACTGCCTCCGCAAGACCATCATGTCGCGCGCAGCCGAAACCGTCCCCGTCGAACCCGCAGGCCCCGCCGCCACCATGGACCGAAGCTTCCTACTACACCACATAGCCTCAAGCTTCGTAGGAATGGTCCAATGGTGGGCCTGGCACAACTTCCAAGCAGCCAAAGCCGACGTAGCCAAAGACTACCTCTCAGCCATAAAACCCCTCTTCAACTAAGTAAGAAGCTCATCCCAAAGCATCGCCCCAACCCAAGCCACCACGCATCCCAAAGTGTCAGCAGCTACCCAACGCCCCTACCAGCAACAAGCCCCTCCCATCCAAATTCAGATTTATATGTTGGGTTGCTTGTTCGAACAC
>CABSUD010000103.1:0-5370 GCA_902480795.1 uncultured Collinsella sp.
AGCAGTTGCGCCGTTTGTAAAACGGCGCAACCTACAGGTTCATGTTGCCGTGGATGTAGGGGGTGACCTCAGGGGAGATATGGTCGCAGCCCAGCTCGCGCAGCGCGGACTCGATAACGGCGGGCAGCGGGGTCTTGCCCTTGTCGTCGATGGCGGCACCGCCGAGGGCGGCAATCTTGGCAACATCTGCGGGTGCGGCCTCGATATGCATGCAGCCGCTGATCAAGCGCGCGCGTACCTGTGCCAGATCAAGATCGTGCAGGTAATCCTCGCAGGCGCGGATTAAATCGACCTTCTCGCGCGTAAGCTCCTCGCCCGTGGGAACGCGCGTGGCAAGACATGCTCCCGCCGGCAGGTTCCAAACGGGATAGCCCCATGCGCGCAACAGCTCGCGCTCTTCGTCCTTGGTAAAGCCGACCTCCATGAGAGGGGAGCGTACGCCGAGCTCTTTTGCCGCGCGCATACCAGGGCGGTAGTCGCCGCGATCACTTGCATTGCTGCCATCGATGACGGTGGGAAAGCCGAGCGACTTGGCGTGGTTGACGATGGCGGTAAAGCCGGCGTGCTTGCAGTGGTAGCAGCGATTGGCATCGTTACAGGCTACCTGGGGGAGCTGCAGCTGATCGACCGAAAGATTGAGCACGGGGAGCTTAAAATGCGCCCCTTCATCAGCTTGCCCATCAACGGACTGCTCAAACGAAGTCTGTTCGGGCGTGCCGATGAGCGGCGTGGTGAGATGGACGAGGAGGGTATTGGTAGGCATGATGCGGGCACAGACCGCGGCCAAAAAGCTGCTGTCGACACCACCGGAAAAGCCGATGGCGACGCGTCCGTATGCCAAAAGCAGCTGCTCGAGTGCTGCGAGTTTGTCCTGAAGCTCCTCTGCGGGTGCGGCGGTGTCTGAAAGCATGAAAGTTCCTTACAGTTATTAAAGCTCGGATGAAACTATAATCCCACCGAGCTGCTTGTCATAAGACTTCCAGCTATGTAACGAAAGTGCAATATGCTATATACGTTATATACAAGCTTGTAAAGTGCGGTAGAGTGGCAGTAATGCAATCCGGCGAGGGAGACCAATATGATCAAGGCTGTTATTTTTGACATGGATGGAACGCTGGTCGATACCGAGCGTTTGGGGATTAGGGCCTGGAAGGCAGGCGCCGCTGAGCTGGGGCTCGCGATTGATGATGCGCTGATCCATCAGTTTATCGGCCGCACGCTGCCCGATGTTATGGACATCCTTGATGAGCATTACGGCAGCCACGAGACCGCCGAGGCGATCTATGTCCGCCACAAGGAGATTCGCGACGAGATGGTCAAGACCGATCTGGAGCTTAAGGCCGGCGCTGCCGAGTGCATAGACGAGCTGTTGGCTGCGGGCTATCACGTAGGCCTTGCAACGTCATCGCGCCATGTTACGGCCGAGCGCAACCTTAAAGCATTCGGTCTTTTTGACAAGTTTGAAACGGTGACCTGCGGCGAGGACGTCGCGCACGGCAAGCCTGACCCCGAGATGTATCTGCTTGCCTGCGAGCGCGCGGGCTTTGCTCCCGAGGAATGTGCCGTGGTCGAGGATTCGCGCAACGGCTGCGTCTCGGGCATCACGGCCGGATGCCACGTCTTTGCCGTCCCCGATATCGTGCCGCTGCCGCAGGACGTGGTGGATGGCTGCGAGGCCGTGCTCGACACGCTGTTCGATTTGACGGCGGCGGTCAAGGCCGTGCGCTAGACAATTGCGGTGTTGAAACGAGCAATTGCCCACGTTTGCGCTCAAGCAAAAGGGGCCCGGCAATGGTCGGGCCCCTTTTGCTTGAGCGGCGACTTAGCATACTTGCGGGCGTGCTATAGATACGCACCGAGGTTGATGGCCGTGGCGTCGGTCTGGCTGCTTGCCTGGGTGCTGGCGCGTTCCAGCAGGAACGGCCGCACGAGTTCTTGGCGGTTGATGTCCTCGGCGGCGGTGACTGCGGTGACGGTGCGCGCGGCAGAGCCGATGTGGACGTGCTTGGGCTTCGCCGGCGCCTTGTTCTCAATTTGCTCCATCAGCAATTGAACGCCCTTGCGGCCAATCTCGTAGCCCGGGGGCGCTACCGTAGTGAGCGGGACCGATCCGCTCCAAGCGAGTGGGTTGCCATCGCAACCTGCTACGCGTACTTGCCCGGGGACAGAGATGCCCTTGTCGACCAGCGCCGAGATAACGCCCGAGGCCAACACGTCGGTCAGGCCGACGACAAAATCGGGGCGTTCGTTCGCGGGGCGCTCGGCGATTTGGGCACCGATTCCGTAGCCGTCGGCAGCGGTATTCCACTCGCCGGCGTCAATGACTTCGATCTTGATGTCGGGATGTAGGGCGAGCGCCTTATGAATGCCAAGGACGCGCAGGGTGAGTTGCATAAATGCTGCTCGGCCGACGACGACAATATGGTGCGCGCCGCGGGCGATGGCGAGTTCGGCAATGATGCGACCCTGGGCCTCGTTGTCGGCCGCTACGTAGTAGCCGGGCTCGGAGCAATGGATGTCCAGATGGACGATCGGCACGGGCATCTTGGTCATGGCGGGGTGCCAGTCGGGGGATGCCATGGGCTGAACCATGACGCCGGACATCTGGGTGCCCATAAAGTAGCGCAGGTAATGGTCCTCGAGAATATCGTCGTTATCGGCGTTGGCGATGAGCAGGTCGTAGCCGTGCTTGCGGGCCTCGTTGTGGGCGCCGCTGGCGATTTGGAGTGAAAAGCCGTGGTCGAGACGGGGGAGCACCAGGCCAAAGGACTTGGTGGCGCCGCCCGCGAGCTGACGAGCGCTTTGGTTGGGCAGGTAGCCAAGGCGATTGATGGTCTCATTGATGAGCTTGAGGGTCTCGGGGCGCAGCTTTTCGGGATGGTTGAGCGCGTTGGAAACCGTGCCCAGCGAAACCCCGGCCTCGCGCGCGACGTCGCTGATTTTTACCTTTGCCATAGCGGCCCCTTTGATGCGTTTCAAGTACAAGCCAGATTGTAGCATCCCAAACCTACCAAAAAGGGACAGGTTTATTTTGGCAGGTTTTATCTGCGGAAACGCCGTTGCCAGCGCGGCCACCACGAAGGGGACAGGCACCTTTGTGGTGGTTTGAGCTGCCCGGGCCTTCAATTGTCTCGATCTGTAACATCTGGACGGCAAAACCGGCTCTACCTGTTACAGATCGAGACATAGTTCAGGGGCCGAACCGTAACGTCTCGATCTGTAACACTAAGCCGGCTTATTGCGGCCCAGATGTTACAGATCGAGATCTTTCGCCGGGACAGGCCGCCGCCCAAAACCACCACAAAGGTGCCTGTCCCCATTGTGGTGGTTTGGACCGGCTGGACGTGTGTGCATCGGGTGGTATCTAAGTTGAGATACCACTTCTGGTATATCAGCTTGCGCTTGCGTGAGTACAATACTCGAACGTTATACGTCTCAGCGCCCCCTGTGCGTGGACGTCTTGCAGTCACGCGAACGAAGGGATTTATCCTATGTGCGGAATCGTCGGCTACACCGGCTCTGATATTGCAAAGAATATCCTGGTCACGGGCCTTAAGCGTATGGAATATCGCGGCTATGACTCCTCGGGCGTCGCGCTCGAGGTGGGCGAGGGCGTCGCGGCTCACCTCGACGTCATCCGCCGTGTGGGCAAGGTTGCGGGCCTGGAGAGCGAACTCTCCAACATCGACAGCGACGCTACCTGCGGTATCGGCCACACTCGTTGGGCCACCCACGGCAAGCCCTCCGTCGTTAACGCTCACCCCCACACCAGCTGCGACGGTCGTATCGCCATCGTCCACAACGGCATCATCGAGAACTTCGCCGAGCTGCGCGAAGAGCTGGAGGGCCGCGGCCACCACTTTAAGAGCGAGACCGATACCGAGGTCTTCGCGCATCTGATCGAAGAGGCTTATGCCGAGACGCACGACCTGATGGCCTCCGTGCGCGAGGCTTGCACCCACGTGGTCGGTGCCTATGGTTTGGCCGCCGTGTGCGCTGACGAGCCCGGCGTGATCGCCGTGGCCCGCAAGGATTCCCCGATCGTGGTCGGCGCGGGCGAGACCGGCGCCTATGTCGCCTCCGATGTCATCGCGCTCATCGACGCCACCCGCGATGTCGTGGTGCTCGAGGACGGTCAGTTTGCCAAGCTCACGCCCGCAGGCGTCGAGTACACCGACGAGGCCGGCAACGTTATCGAACCCAAGGTCACCCACATCGACTGGGACCTGGACATGGCAGAAAAGGGCGGTTATCCCGACTTTATGCTCAAGGAAATCCACGAGCAGCCGCGCGTCGTGCGCGACACGCTGGTCGGTCGTATGACGCCGGCCGGCGAGCTCGACATCGACGAGCTGGGCCTTTCGCTCGAGGAACTCAACGACATCGACTGCGTCTACGTGATCGCTTGCGGAACCAGCTATCACGCTGGCCTCATTGCCAAGAATCTCATTGAGGGCTGGGCTCGCATCCCCACCGAGGTTGAGGCGGCCAGCGAGTTCCGTTATCGCAACCCCATCATTACGCCGACGACGCTTGTCGTTGCCGTGTCCCAGTCGGGCGAGACGGCCGATACCCTTGCCGCCATTCGCGACGCGCGCATCAAGGGTGCCAAGGTCTTCGGCATCACCAACGTGGTGGGCAGCCCCGTGGCGCGTGAGAGCGACGGCGTCATCTACACCAAGGCCAACAAGGAGATCGCGGTCGCCTCGACCAAGAGCTTCATCGGCCAGGTCGTGAGCCTCACGCTGCTGGCTTTGCTGTTGGCGCAGGTCAAGTACCGTCTGACCACCAAGCAGGCACGCATGCTGTTCCGCGAGCTTTCCGATACGGCCGAGCAGATCCAGTGGATTTTGGATACCCAAACCGAGGCCGTTCATGAGGCTGCCCTGCTGTGCAAGGACGCGCAGTCGGCGCTGTTCGTGGGCCGTGGCATGGGTGCCGCTATTTCCTACGAGGGCGCGCTCAAGCTCAAGGAGGTCAGCTACCTGCACGCCGAGGCCTACGCCGCCGGCGAGATGAAGCACGGCCCCATCGCGCTGATCGACCCGGGCTTCCCTGTCATCGCCGTGGCCACCAAGAGTGCCACCTACGACAAGACCGTGTCGAACCTCATGGAGTGCAAGGCGCGCGGCGCCAAGGTCATCGTCGTTGCCACCGAGGGCGACGAGGAGATCAACAAGATCGCCGACTGCATCATCCGTGTGCCGGCAGTCCGTGACGTGTTCAGCCCCATCACGGCGAGCGTCCCGCTGCAGTTGCTCGCTCGCGAGGTCGCCATCCTGCGCGGCTGCGACGTCGACCAGCCCCGTAACCTGGCCAAGAGCGTCACGGTAGAGTAGTTGTTTCCGCCGTTCTAGCGACTAAGGCCCT
>CABSUD010000104.1:0-5361 GCA_902480795.1 uncultured Collinsella sp.
CCCGTCGCAAAAGACCGGGTGCCCCCTCTCATAATGTCATTTGCAATCCGCTAGCACGTGGCTCGGACTGCTGCTAGCGCAACCTTTACGCAGCGAGGCGCTTGAGGACGTCGATGAGCAGCTCGTAGAAGCGCTCGGCAGAAGCGAGCTCCATGCTCTCGTCCGGGGTGTGGACATCGGAGAGCGTCGGGCCCACGGCGATGGCGTCCAGGCCGTGCAGGGCCTCGGCAAACAGACCGCACTCAAGGCCGGCGTGAATGGACTCGATGCGCAGCTCGGAGCCAAAGAGCTCGCGATAGCTCTCGACGAAGACGTCGCGGACCGGCGAATGCTCGGCATAGCTCCAGCCGGGATACTCGAACTCAAACTTGGCGTCGAAGCCCAGGACATCGGCCAGCGTCTGCAGGCGGTCCTTGAACTCGTTCTGCAGCGAGGTGATCGAGGAGCGCGGGGACAGCATGATCTTGACTTGGTCGTCAGAGGTGGCAACCACGCCGATGTTGGAGGAAACCTCGACGGAGCCGTCGGTGGCGACGTTGCGGCGGATCACACCGTTGGGGGCAAGACGCAGAGCGCGAATAAGGGCAAGTGCGGACTTCTCGTCCATGGCCTCGACCTCAGCGTTGTCGGCAATCTCAACCGTGCAGGTAAAGCCGGGGTCGAAGACCTCGAGCTCGGCAGTAACGTCGGCGATGATGCCCTTTGCGATCTGGGCCGCGGCCTCGGCGGCAGCGTGGTCGGCGTAGACCAGAACAGCCTTGCACTCACGGTTGATGGCGTTGTCCTTGGTGCCGCCGTTAAAGCTAACGATGGCGGGCTCGCCGGCGACCATCAGGCGGTCGATGATGCGGGCCATGATGAGGTTGCCGTTGCCGCGCTCCAGGTTGATATCGCTGCCGGAGTGGCCGCCCAGCAGGCCGGAGATGTCGAGCGTGAGGGTGCTACCGGTCTTGTGCTCGCGCGCGATCGGGCAGGTGTAGGTAACGACGACACCGCCGGCGCAGCTGACGGTAGCAACGCCCTCTTCCTCGGAGTCAAGGTTAATCATGGTGCGGGCGCTAATCTGGGACTTGTCGAGCGTCTCGGCGCCGACCAGGCCGGTCTCCTCGTCGGTGGTGAACACGCACTCGAGGGCGGGGTGAACAATCGAATCGTCATCGAGAACAGTGAGCATCAGAGCGACGGCGATACCGTTGTCGGCGCCCAGAGTGGTGCCGTTAGCGGTGAGGACGCCGTCCTTGACGACCAGGTCGATACCATCAGTCGTAAAGTCGTGCTCAACGGAGCCCAACTTGTCGCACACCATATCGATGTGGCCCTGCAGCATCACGGTCGGGGCATTCTCGGCACCGGCAGATGCGGGCTTGCGAATGATGACGTTGTAGACCTCGTCCTGATACACGTCGAGGCCGCGCTCCTTGGCAAACGCGACCAGGAAATCGCTGACGCCTTTCTCGTTGCCAGACCCACGGGGGATCGCGCTGACCTCCTCAAAGAAATGGAACAGCTGAGCGGGCTCGTAGCCGGTAATCTTGTAGTCCATGGTGCCTCCTTGGCGCAACTGGTTAGACAATAAGACATGCGACTTGTATATTCCCAGACTTTACGTGCATAAACCAGTCGAAAACGCCGAGCGCCCTCGCATCATCGGCTAACGGCGGGGAAACGCCACTTTATTAAGATAAAGCAGGTTAGACGGACTGCGCCGAAGGGACGTTGGACCCTTCAACCAACCTCAAAGCTTGATCAACGTTTATGCATACGCCATTGGTATGTTTAATGAGGTTTTTGTCCTCCGTCACGACGTAATCGGCATCAATGCGATTGGCGACGCCCAGCATCAGGTCGTCCTCGAAGTCGTTGTGATGATACTTGAACACAAAGGAGTCGAAGACCTCGTCTGCACCGACCGGCGCGATGAGGGCGAGCTCGCGCATCTGCCGAACGCATGCCCAGGCCGTTTCGTCCGCCGCCGCAATGGCGTTATCGCTCAGCGAACCATTCTTCCTTCGGCACTCCCTCTTAATCGCCGCCGAGACAAGATACGAGACATCTTTGACCGAAAGAGACGAAGCAAACAGGGCAATCTGCTCCGAGACATCGGCAATCTCGAATAGACGGACAACATCCGCTGTCCGGTCCGACCTTCCAGAAAAGTAATCCATCCATACGTTGGTGTCGATGAGCAACTTGAGAATGCCGTCTGCACTCATAGCTCCACCCACTCGGGATAGCGCTCCGCCATTGCTTCCTCATAGAGGTCATCGTAGTCACCCGAGAGGTCGGGAACAGGGATGCCGTATTTGAGGCACGCATCGTGCACGATGTGGCTGCCCTGCGTAACCCTTGATTCCACCGACGCAGTCGCTGGCACGTTAGAGCTCGGTACCGCAACCCCCGATCTCGAGGGCATGCATCCGTTGACGACCAGATATTCCCAAAGTGTCCGCACCGCTTGAGACGGCGTCATGCCGATATGCGCCAGCACGGCGTCCCCAGCCTCTTTGAGTTGGCGATCCATGCGCACATTCATCTGGACCGGCCGTGAGTCGAGTACCGATATAGGCATGCTAGCTCCTTCTGCTATACATATTTATATTTCGAGTATAGCACCATTTACTCATAAAAAAGGGGCGCCCCGACAGGAGTGCCCCTTCGCAAAGCTATGTTAATCCCTACAGCGCGCCAGAGCCGGCTTGCATCATGCCGCCGGGGCCCGAGGTCACGCCGCCGCTCACGGGCGCGGCGTTGCCGGTGTGCGGTGCCGCCGGGGCGGTATCGCCACCGAGCGTGCCCGCCGGACGCGGTGCCGGAATCTCGCCCGTGCCGTGGCTAAAGACAAACTTGCCGTCGGCCACGTCGCACAGGACGGTATCGCCCTCGCCCCACTCGCCGGCCAGCAGCTCCTCGGACAGCGGGTCCTCGATGAGCTTTTGGATGGCACGGCGCAGCGGACGCGCACCGTTGGTGAGGTCGGTGCCCTCGGCCACGATCTTGTCATAGGCCGCATCGGTGAGCTTGATGTTCATGCCGTTGGCAATCAAACGCTGACGCAGGTCGTCCACCAGCAGGTGCGCGATCTTGGTGAGATTCTCGCCCGAGAGCTTCTGGAACACCACGATGTCGTCGATACGGTTGAGCAGCTCGGGGCGGAACAGGCGCTTGAGCTCGCCCATCGCGCGACCACGGATCTCACTCGACGTGAGACCCTGCTCGCCGGTGGTGCCAAAGCCAACGCTCGCATCCTGCGCAATCTCGCGGGCGCCCACGTTGGACGTCATGATGATCACGGTGTTGCGGAAGTCGACCGTCTTGCCCTGGCTATCGGTCAGGCGGCCCTCCTCCAGCACCTGCAGCAAGATGTTGAAGATATCGGGGTGCGCCTTCTCGATCTCGTCGAATAGCACGACCGAGTACGGGTGACGACGAACGGCCTTGGTGAGCTGGCCGCCCTCGTCGTGACCGACGTAACCAGGAGGGCTACCGATGAGCTTGGAGACCTCGAACTCGCTGCCGAACTCGGACATGTCGAAGCTGATGAGCGCATCCTTGCTGCCAAAGAGGTACTCGGCGAGCGTCTTGGCGAGCTCGGTCTTGCCCGTGCCGGTGGGACCCAGGAAGATAAAGCTGCCGCCGGGGCGGCGCGGATCCTTGAGCGGCGAGCGACTGCGGCGCACGGCCTTGGCAACTGCCTCGACAGCCTCATCCTGACCGATGATGCGCATCTTGAGCACGCTTTCGGTTTGCAGCAGGCGACGGCTCTCGCTCTCGGTAAGCGAGGACACCGGCACGCCCGAAGTCACGGACACGATGTCGGCGATCTGGGAGACATCGATGGTGAGCGGGCTGGCGTCGAGCTCGGCGGTCCAGGCGGCCTTGGCCTCGGCGAGCTCAATCTCGGCGGCCTTCTGCTGCTCGGTGATCTCGGCGGCCTTGTTCATGTCGTCGCTCTCGGTGGCCTCCTGCGCGGCGGCCTTGAGCTCCTCAATGCGATGCTCGGCCTCACGCACCGGCTCGGGCGCGCGATTCGCGGCGATGCGAGCGCGGGCACCGGCCTCGTCGATGAGGTCGATGGCCTTATCGGGCAGGAAGCGATCCTGGATGTAGCGGTTGGAAAGGTTCGCAGCGGCCTCGATAGCACCCTGCGTATAGCGCACATGATGGTGCTCCTCGTAGCGCGGCTTGAGCGCGGTCAGGATCTTGACCGTGTCCTCGACGCTCGGCTCCTCGACATCGATGGTCTGGAAGCGACGCTCGAAGGCCGGGTCCTTGGTGAGGTACTTGCGGAATTCCTCGGCCGTGGTGGCGCCGATAATCTGGAAGGCACCGCGCGCGAGCACGGGCTTGAGCATGGAGCTCGCATCGATGGAACCCTCGGAAGAACCGGCACCGATGATGGTGTGCATCTCGTCGATAAACAGGATGACGTCGTCGGCTTCGGTTGCCTCCTGGATCACGTTCTTGAGGCGCTCCTCAAACTCGCCGCGATATTTGGCACCCGCCACGAGGCCCGGCAGGTCGAGCGTCCAGATATTCTGGTTCATGAGGTTCTCGGGCACGTTGCCGGCTGCAATCTGCTGAGCCAGGCCCTCGACGATGGCCGTCTTGCCCACGCCGGGGTCGCCCAAGATAAGCGGATTGTTCTTGGTGCGACGCGAAAGGATCTCCATCATACGCTGGACTTCCTTTTCGCGACCAATTACGGGGTCGAGCTCGCCATCGCACGCCTTCTGCGTGAGGTTGATTGCGAACTGCTTAAGCGTATCGGTGCCACTCCCCTTTTGCTGCGAGACATCCGAGCCGCTAAAGAACGGTAGGCCCGCGCCGGGACGACCAGCACCGGCGCTGGCGAGCGGACGCTTCTTGTCCTGGTCCTTGGCGGTGAGTTTCTCGATAGCCTTTTTGATGGAGGCAGACGACACACCCAGGCGCATGAGGATATCCATGGCCATGCCGTTGCCCTCTTCGACGATGCCGATCAGCAGGTGCTCGGTCGACACATAGGTCTGGTTGTTCTCACGCGCCACGCGGAACGAACGCTCCATCACGCTAATGACGAGCGGCGTAAAGGCGAGCTTGGCCGCCTCGGTCTCCTCGCTGGGCTCGGGAACCGTGGTCTGGACCTCTTTGAGAGTATCCATGATGTCATCGTAGGAGATGTCGAGCGAACGCAGTGCCTCGGCGGCAATGCCCTCGTCCTCCTTGGCAAGCGCGAGCAGCAGGTGCTCGGTGCCCACCTTATTTGAATGAAGATCGAGCGCCTCCTGCTTGGCCATGGACATGACCTTACGCGCGCGATCGGTAAATCTATCTAACATGCTCGTTTCCTTACATGAGTTCATCGAAATCAAAACGCCCGCC
>CABSUD010000105.1:0-5340 GCA_902480795.1 uncultured Collinsella sp.
GCAGCAGTATAGCGCGGCGCATTATCGGGAAGTTCAATTTCATAAGAAAATGCGCCGGACTCTGAGATTTGCCCAAAGCGGACAATGACACGCACACGTTTAGAGGTATTCGAGGAAACGGGCGGCAGCAAGCGAAACATCGGCCGTTCGATATATGGCGTTGATCTGCCGATGGGGATGCCCCTCGAGTGGGCGCACGGCAACATCGAACTGGCAGCGGCGCAAGATGAGCGCGGGAAGAATGCTCACGCCCAGGCCGTCCTCGACCATGGCCATAATCGCATAGTCATCCCAGGTCGACAGTTTTGAGCGCACTGTCAGTCCCGCCCGACGAAACAGCGGCGTAATCTCGTCATCGGTGCCGCGTTCCAGCAGAATAAACTGCTCGTTGGCCAAATCGGCAAGGGAAACGACCTCCGCGGTGGCAAGCGAGGAGTCCGCTGGCACCACGGCCATCAGCTCGTCTTGCACCAACGGCCGCGATGCCATGCCGGCGCCGCGTGGCTCACGCGGGATAAAGCCCAGATCGCAGCGGCCTTCCGCCACCCATTGCTCAATCTCGGAGTAATCACCCATCAGCAGCTCGTAATCGACATCCGGGTGATCAGCGCGAAACCGTGCAATCACCGGCGGCAGCACGTGGGTCGCCACGCTCGAAAATGTACCGATACAGATCTTGCCACGCATGAGCCCTCGCATCTCGTCCACGCGTCGCTGCAGGCGGCCAAACTCTTCGCATAACGCCTCGACTGCCGGCATGACCTGCCGCCCGTCGGCAGAAAGCACCACGCCCTCGCGGCTGCGATCAAGCACCTTAAAACCCCAGTCTGCCTCAAGGTCGCCCACCATGCGGCTCACGCCCGACTGCGAATAGCTCAGGCGCTCGGCAGCACGCGTAAAGCTTCCGGCGCGCACCGTCTCCAGCAGCACCTGCATCTTTTGAATATTCGTTTCCACGGCGCCCCTCCACCTTTGCATGAGTTTTTGTCATGTTATCTATGCATTATATTCGCTTTTCTTCTAAAACCAGTTCACCCATAGTGAAGATGCTCAGATATAGAGGGGATGTCAGCGCATGAACAACGGGTTGTTTACGTACTTAGCAGCATTGCTATTGTTTGGCTCCAACGGCATCATCGCCGCTGCCATCGCGCTGCCGAGCTCGGATATCGTGCTACTACGCACGTTTTTGGGCGCACTCTCGCTTGTCACCATTCTCGCCATCACCCAACGCCATAAGCTGCAGGCGCCATCTCGCCCCCGCGAAGCCGCAGCCCTCCTCCTCTCGGGAGCCGCGCTAGGCGCCAGCTGGATTTTTCTGTTCCGCGCCTACCAGACGATCGGCGTCGGCGTATCCTCGCTGCTGTACTACTGCGGCCCCATCATTGTCATGGCGCTCTCCCCGCTCATCTTTGGCGAAAAGCTGACCGGCGGCAAAATCGCCGGCTTTGTCGCCGTTGCTTGTGGTGCTTTTCTCATTGCAGCGCAAGGTCTAGGCGGCAATATGCCCATTGCGGGTATCGTCTGCGGTATCGCCTCGGCATTTTGCTATGCGCTGATGGTCATCGCTAGCAAGGGTGCGCCACACATCGAAGGCCTCGAGAACTCCACGCTCCAGGTGAGCGCCGCCTTTGTGACCGCGCTGGTCCTCACGCTCATCACGCAGGGCGCTCCCTCATTCCTGTCCGCCGGCGTCGCCACCAGTATTGATTGGCGCGCCGTCGTCATGCTCGGCGTCGTCAACACCGGCATCGGTTGCCTGCTCTACTTTAGTGCCGTCGCCAAGCTGCCCGTCCAGACCGTCGCGGTCGTCGGCTACCTCGAGCCGCTTTCGGCCGTCGTGTTCTCGGCCGTCCTTTTGGGCGAAGCCATAACACCGGTCCGCCTGATGGGCGCCGCGCTTATCATCGGCGGCGCGATTTTTTGCGAACTCGCCGGCAAACGCGCAAACGCCAAGGCTGGCATCGCCCAGACAGTACGTGCTTAAAAGCCCCTGCTTTGAAATGCTACCTGCGTAGATAAATAATCCCCAGCTGAGGATTATTGTCTAAAATAACCCGATGTGCCAAACTGCTCTTGTATGTATAAAGACGGCATAAAGTTTTTTGTCCTAGACAGATAACCGGATGTCTAAGGGAGTCCTCGTGGCACACAATAAACTGGAGGCAAACCTCCAAGACCAGCACGGGCAAGGCGGGCACGGAGCCATCCCCCTCTCCGCTGGCATGCTGCTCGTAACGCTCGGCGTCGTCTATGGTGATATCGGCACGAGCCCCATGTACACCATGAAATCAATCGTCGCCAACAACGGCGGCATCGGTACCGTCAGCGAGGACATGATCCTGGGCGCGCTTTCGCTCGTCATCTGGACCATGACGCTCGTGACCACGGTCAAGTACGTGGTAATCGCCATGAAGGCCGACAACCACAACGAAGGCGGCATCTTCGCCCTGTTCAGCCTCGTACGCAAGGTGGCACCATGGCTGATTCTGCCCGCCATGATCGGCGGTGCGGCACTGCTTGCCGACGGCATCCTCACCCCCGCCGTCACGGTCACCACAGCCATCGAGGGTCTGCGCACCATCGAATGGGGCCATGCGCTTTTGGGTGACGGCCAGACCAACGTCATCATTATTACCATCATCATTATCTGCGGCCTATTTGCCATGCAGCGCGCCGGTACCTCGTCGATCGGTAAGCTCTTCGGCCCGCTCATGACGCTGTGGTTCCTGTTCCTGGCAGGCGCCGGTCTGTTCAACATGCTCGGCAACCTGTCCATCTTGCGCGCGCTCAACCCCATCCGCGGCATTATGTTCCTGTTCTCGCCCATCAACCATTCGGGCATTATGGTGCTCGGCTTTGTCTTCCTGTCGACAACCGGTGCCGAGGCACTCTACTCGGACATGGGCCACGTGGGCAAGGCAAACATCTATGCATCCTGGCCATTTGTTAAGGCGGCCCTTATCCTCAACTATCTGGGTCAGGGAGCTTGGCTGCTCGCCAATAACTCCAACCCCCAGATGCTCGCGATGGATATCGTTAACCCGTTCTATATGATGCTTCCCGAGCCCCTGCGCCCCTTTGCCATTGTGCTTTCGGCCGTGGCGGCCATCATCGCCTCGCAGGCGCTCATCACCGGCTCGTTCTCGCTGGTATCCGAGGCAACGCGTCTCAACCTTATGCCGCACCTGCGCATCCACTACCCCAGCGACACCAAGGGTCAGCTCTATATTCCGCTCGTCAACAACATCATGTGGGTCGGCTGCATCTTCATCGTGCTGCTGTTCCAGAACTCCGAGCGCATGGAAAGCGCCTATGGCCTCGCCATCACCGTGACCATGCTCATGACCACCACGCTTTTGACGAGCTATATCGCCGGCATCCTCAAGCACAAGCTGGGCGCTTGCATCTTTGCCCTGCTCTTTGGTGCCATTGAGCTGTGCTTCTTCGCTTCGTGCCTCACCATGTTCTTTGACGGCGGCTACGTCATGATCTTCCTGGCCGCACTGCTGTTCGGCCTTATGTATGTGTGGCGTCGCGGCACCGCTATCGAGCGCACGCAGACGATCCTGCTGCCCGTCTCCAAGTACATCGACCAGCTCAACCGCCTGCGCAATGACGAGACCTACCCCGTGCTCGCCGACAATCTGGTGTTCCTCACCAACAGCCCCGACCCGCTCACGCTCGACCGCGACGTGCTCTATTCCATCCTGGACAAGCACCCCAAGCGCGCCAAGGCATATTGGTTTATCAACGTACACGTTACCGACGAGCCCTATACGCACGAGTATTCCGTTGAGACCTTTGGCACAGACTTCCTGTTCCGCGTGCGCTTGGACCTGGGCTTTAAGGTCAATCAGCGCATCAACGCCTACCTGCGCCAGATCGTTGGCGACCTGATGGCCTCGGGTGAGTTGCCGCCGCAGCACCACACCTACTCCATCTACGAGACGCGCGGCAACGTGGGCGACTTCCGTTTTTGCATGCTGCGCAAGATGCTTGCCCCCGAAACGGACATCAACCGCAATGACCACCGCGTGATGGCCATCAAGTACGCCGTCCGCCGCGCTTGCGGAAGCCCGGCGCGCTGGTACGGTCTCGAGAACTCTGCCATCATCATCGAGTACGTGCCGCTGTTTGCCCGCATGCGCCCGGCCGTTAAGCTCGTGCGCACCCAGGTGCCGCTCGAGGTTCAGATTGAAGAGGCCGAGGAAATGGAAGTCGACATCTTCTCGGACGACTTGGTCAACGGCAACGAGGCCGGTAGGGACATGAACGTCGATCCCACCGAGCTGCTCGAGAGCGTCGCCGATACGCCCGAACAGCAACAGCTCGACGGCCTCGAAAGTGAACAACTCAACGACGCCAACTTCTAGCGACGTCACAAATCAACGAAAGCGGACCTGCAACTGACGCAGGGCCGCTTTGCATTGCAGTAAAGCTAACGGCTACGAACGACGCGGCTCGGGAACCACGAGCCTATCGGGGCTCGCGCCCTCGGCATCCATCAGGCTCACGTAGCGAATCGACGGATCCCCATACATCGCGTAGTAATAATTGCCCGTGCGCGCGCTAAAGCATCCGGTGTAGATAGTCTTCTCGAACTTGCCATCGCCCATCCTGGACGCTCCCTCGATCATCACCACGCCCTCGAGCGAGCGGAACATGCGAACGACGTTTTCGGTCTCGCTCTCCTTTTGCGGGTAATTGGCATTGAGGTACGCCGCCTTTACAAAACGGCTCGGCGAATAGCAATCGCCCGGAATGCCGCGCATGCCGGCACCGGCTCCATAGGGCTTGAGCTCGGCGCCACGCCATGTCGCCGTCTGCGGAAAATCGCTTGTGGCGGTGATATAGGTGCGCAGGTTTTCCATGTGCCACGGGAAGGTCGGCTGGTTGGCAAGGGTGTCGACCGGATCGTCGTATACATGCAGGCCGTCAGCCATCATCTCGACCACGATGCTGCGCTGGCTGTCGCCGATAATCCAATGGAGCAGCGACACGCCCAGCCCCTCTCCGGCAGATTTGGCGACAATCACCGTGTCGCGCAGCGCGGCCTCGACCTCATCGACCGTCGAGAACGTCGCCGCCACCCACAGGGGAAACTCATAGGCCGCGATATTGTTCTTGCCATCGACAGGGCCCTCGGCATACTCGGCATAGCCGGGAAAGTTGAGGCCCGCCACTGCCAAGCCTGCATCGTTACCGCAATCGAAGAACATAGGGTAGTTCTTGTAATCGATGCACATACCGATCACCGCGTGTGCCGCTGTCGAGATCGGAAGAGCGTCGTGTAGGGAAAGAGTGTAGATCTCGGTGGTCGCCGTATCATTAAAAAAA
>CABSUD010000106.1:0-5232 GCA_902480795.1 uncultured Collinsella sp.
TTCTCATTGCAATAAGTAATCAAGTCGGCAACGGTATACCTCTGCCCCATCTCGATATAATCGTCTGTCGACAGATGATTCAAATGGTATCGGGCGCAGATTTCGTAGCCATATTCCAGCTGCTCGGGCTCACTCATCCACGAACCCGCTTGGACAAAGCACATGGCCTCATCAACCACTAGAAGGCCCTCTGCCACCTCGATAAGATGGCCTGGAGGTACCGGCGCCCCAAACACGTGGCACCTAAATCCAGCCGGCGTCGAGCGCTCAAAATCGAAGTTGACGAGCGTGTCGATATGATCGAGCTCTTCTTGTGGAATACCAAGCGAAACCAGATAGTCGGTAACGATCCCGACTGCCGTTGAAGCCCTCAACCCCTTGGCATCGAGTCCCAATTTGGGCAGGCTCGCGGTCGGTTCCGCCTCGCTAGCAAGCGAGTCCTCATCGTATAGGCTGCTTGCTCGCGAGAGCGGCTCGGACGGGCGCGCCACGTTGTGGTACAGCCAGGCAGTCTTATGGGACAGGACGATCGGCAGGTCCATGAGCCCTCCAATGGAGTCGGATAACCAACCTTATTCCCCTGCCCACGGATCCGCACACCTTCGCGCGCAAGAAAGCGATTCCACCCGGTCGAGTGGCAGAAAAACCATCACAACATTCGATGCTTTTCCCGATTTTGGCGAAAAACGTCGAATGTTGTGATGGTTTGAGGCGAGGTGAGGGGCGCTAAGCCTGCACGGCGCGTGCCCGTATTCAAATGGAAATGACCGCACTCGGAGCGTGACTTTTTTCGCCCCACTGTCGACACAAACCTTGACTCTACAATCGTTATAGGGTTTTCACTACACTGGTACCTAAACGAACCAAGCCAGAAAGTACCCCGCCCATGGAACACGACCTCACACGCGGCAATGTCCTCAAGACCATCGCGGTCTTTGCCCTGCCCTATATGCTCTCGTACTTTTTGCAGATGCTCTACGGCATGGCCGACCTGTACATGATGGGGCAGTTTAGCGGCGCCGCCGGCATCACCGCCGTGGGCAATGGCGCGCAGACGCTCTATATCATTACCGTGACGCTCGTGGGCCTGGCCATGGGAACGACGGTCATCGTCGGCCACGCCGTGGGCTCGCGTCGCTTCGATCGCGCCGAGACCGCCATCGGCAACACCATCACACTCTTTATGGGCGTCTCGGTGGTACTGGCCGTCATCTTGTTTGCACTATGCCCGCAAATCGTGGCGCTCATTGGCACGCCGCCCGAGGCAGTCGAAGGCACCGCCGCCTACCTGCGTATCTGCTTTGTCGGCATTCCGTTTATCGCCGCATACAACATCCTCTCGGCCATCTTTCGCGGCCTGGGCGATTCGCGCTCGCCCATGTACGCGATCGGCGTAGCGTGCATCATCAACATCGCGCTCGACTTTCTGTTTATCGGCCACATGGGGCTCGGCCCCGTGGGTGCGGCGCTCGGCACGGTAACCGCCCAGACGGCCAGTGTTGCCCTCGCGCTCGTGTGGCTCAAGAGCCGCCGCACGAACATCCACGTTAAGCGCAGCGACCTGCGCCCTCAGCCCGAGGTGCTCGGCAGCATTCTTAAGATCGGCGTGCCTGTGGCCGTGCAGGACGGTTGCATCCAGGTGGCGTTTATGTTTATCACCGTCATCGCCAACCACCGAGGGCTCGTCGACGCCGCCGCCGTGGGCCTGGTCGAAAAGATGATCAGCTTTTTGTTCATTGTGCCGAGTTCCATGGGTGCCACCGTCAGTGCACTCACGGCGCAAAACGCCGGCGCGGGCAAGGGCGATCGCGCGCGCCAGGTGCTCAAGGACGCCATGACGATCTCGGTGGTGTACGGCTGCCTGATCACGGTGCTGATGTGGCTGGTGGCGCCGGCGTTTATTGGCTTTTTTGCCAAGGACCCCGCGGTGGTCGCGGCCGGTACCGGCTATATGCACAGTTATATTTTCGATGCAATCTTTGCCGGCATCCATATTTGCTTTAGCGGCTTTTTCGCTGCATACGGCAAGAGCTACATCGGCTTTGCGCACAACGTGCTGGCCGTGGCACTCATTCGCGTGCCCGGTGCGTGGCTGTTGTCGAACGCCTATTCCGATACGTTGTTTCCCATGGGCATCGCGTCGCCGTGCGGATCGATTTTGTCGGCAGTCATCTGTGTTGTCGCGTTTACCGCGCTCAACCGGCGCGGGGCTTTCGACAAGTTGGTGGCGTAGCGGGGTGACGCGAGCCTGGCGCCCCTCCCCCGCCCAATGAAAGGAGCGGTCCCATGACCGACACATCACCTGAGCATACCGAGGGCCTGCTCCGCATTGGCGAGGTGGCGCGCCTGTTTAACCTGAGCGTGGGCACGCTGCGCCATTACGAACAGATGGGCTTGCTGGACCCGGCGCACATCGATCCGGCGAGTGGGTACCGCTACTACGGATCGCGGCAGCTCTCCACCCTCAACACCATCAGTCACCTGCGCGTTCTCGACTTACCGCTCGCACAAATCCGCGAGTTTGTGACTACGCGCGATGTGGAACTCATGCAGCGGCAACTGGCTCAACAGCAGGAGCTCATCGAACGCAAGCGCCGCGAGCTCGAACGCGTGTCGCGCAAAATCGATAACCGGCTTGCCCTGCTTCACGATGCCCTGAGCACCGAGCTCGATACCATTTGCACAATCGACGCGCCCGAGCTTCGCTGCGCCGTGCTGCGCGAACGCGTCAACCCTACCGACGCCTATGCGCTGGAGTGGCAGATTCGTCAGCTGCAGAAAGGCCAGCACGAGACGTTTGTTTTTCTGGGCAACTTGGGCGTTGGGATTGGCGCCGAGCGCCTCGCCACCGGCGACTTTGATGGCTACGACGAAGTCTTTCTGCTGCTCGATGACACCGATGATTACGTAGGTGATGTCGAGACGCGACCTGCCGCACGCTGCCTGACCATAAGCTTCCGCGGCACGCATGGGCAGGCAGTCCCACGCTACGAGCAGCTGCTCGGCTATATGCGCGAACATAACCTGATACCCGCCGGCCCATCGCGCGAGATCGCCCTGATCGATGACATCATCAGCGATGATCCGGCAACATACGTGACGCAGATCACGGTGCCGGTCTCTCTAGGCTAGACCGAGTCTCGTCTCCAGCTCGGTCAACGCCTCAAAAGCATCGCGAGATACACCTGCCGAGCGCTCACGTTCCGCAATGCGAATTCGCGCCATCAGGAGCTCTTTTGCCTGTACTTGAGCTTGCCTCGTGTGCCCTTCCTCCTGCGAGCAATTGCAATTATCTATATCCATTACGCCTCCGGCACCTGACCAGTAGCCAAGATCTGCTCGAGCGCGTCCTCGCCCAGCACGGGTACACCCAGCTGCTCGGCCTTGGTGAGCTTGGAGCCCGCTTTGGGGCCGGCGACCAGATAGCTCGTCTTCTTTGAAACACTGCCCGAGACCTTGGCACCAAGCACCTTGAGCGCCGCGCCCGCCTCGTCGCGGGTGCGGTTGACAAGCGTGCCGGTGAGCACGAAGGTCAGACCCGCAAGCGGTTGTGCGTCGGCGAGCTCGCCTGCCACGCCAGCGTCGGCTACGGCTTGCGCATGAGCGGCGCCCAAGTCAACCTCGAGCGAAAGGCCCGCTTGGCGCAGACGTTCCAGCACGGCGAGGTTCTCGGGCACGGCCAGGAACTGCTTGACGCTCGCCGCTATCTTGGGACCGATGCCCTCGCACTCGGCAATATCCTCTTCGCTCGCCAGGATGAGCTTGTCAATCGACAGGAATCGCTCGGCGATGACCCCGCCCACGCTCTTGCCCACGTGGCGGATGCCCAGGGCAAACAGCACGCGACCGAGCGGCTGGCTCTTGGACTTGTTGAGCTCGGCGACGATCTTTTCGGCCGTCTTGAGGCCCACCGGAATGGGATCACCCTTCTTAACGCCCTTTTTGCTGTTGGAGCTGGCATAGGTGCGCCCCGTGTCCAGTCCGGCGATGTCATCGACCGTGAGCTGGTAGAAGTCCGCGACATCGTGAATCAGACCGGCGGCGATCATCTTGTCGACGATCTCGTCGCCCAGGCCGTCGACGTCCATGCAGCCGCGGCTCACCCAGTGGAGCAAGCGCTCCTTGAGCTGCGCGGGGCAATCGATGGAGACGCAACGATAGGCGACCTCGCCGTCCTCGTGGACCACGGGACTACCACACACGGGGCAGACCTCGGGCATATGCCAGTCGACCGAATCGGCCGGGCGCTTGTCGAGCACCGGGCCCACGACCTCGGGGATCACATCGCCCGCCTTGTGCACGATGATGGTGTCGCCCTCGCGCACGTTTTTTCGGCGGATCTCGTCGATGTTGTGCAGCGTGGCGCGCGCGATGGTGGAGCCGGCAACCGTCACCGGGTCGAACTCGGCGACCGGCGTGAGCACACCGGTGCGGCCCACCTGGATGCGAATTTCGCGCAGGACGGTCTGCTTTTCCTCGGGCGGGAACTTAAAGGCAATGGCCCAGCGCGGCGCGCGGGCGGTAAAGCCCAGGTCGAGCTGCTGCTGAAAGCTGTCGACCTTTACGACCACGCCGTCGATGTCGTAGTCCAGGTCACCGCGATGCTCGAGGGCCTGGGCACAGAACTCGTGAACCTCGGCCGGCGTGGCGCAACGAGCCACGTTGGGATTGACGCTAAAGCCGGCGTTGCGCAGCCAGTCGAGAAATTCGCGCTGGCTGTGAACGTGCAGCGGGTCGGTGTCGGCGATGGCGTAGATAAAGGTGGCCAGGTCGCGGCGCGCCGTGACCTTGGGATCCTTCTGACGCAGGCTGCCAGCGGCAGCATTACGCGGGTTAGCGAAGGGGTCGCGGCCCTCGGCATCGGCCTCTTCATTCAGGCGAACAAAGCTGCCCTTAGGCATGTAGACCTCACCGCGCACTTCGATGGTGCGCTCGCGGTCGGCGCCCATGTGGGCGAGCGCCGGCTCGGACAGATGCATGGGCACATCCTTGATAGTGCGCACGCTGAGCGACACGTCCTCGCCCGTGGTGCCGTCACCGCGCGTTGCCGCGCGCACGAAGGTGCCGTTTTGATAGGTAAGCGCCACGCCCAGGCCGTCGATCTTAAGCTCGCAGGTGTAGGTGACGCTACCGGCGCCGAGCGCATCCTCGGTGCGCTGGAGCCACGCGTCGAGTTCATCCAGATCCATGGCATCGTCCATGGAATACATGCGTGCCATGTGCGTGACCGGC
>CABSUD010000107.1:0-5204 GCA_902480795.1 uncultured Collinsella sp.
TAGCAGCGGCCGCACGATACGCCGTATTCTTTTGCATGGGAAAATCGGATGCCGGAATCGTCTGGACGGTCAGCGCCTGTGCCGGCGTAACCGTCACGATATCGACAAGGCCGACGGCTGCCATCAGGGAATCGACCTTATGGTAGCCGCGGTCGTCGCGCTCGGTATGAACCCCCAGATAGAGGTTGATCTTTGCCGGCGCGGAAAGGGTCAGGGACCAATCGGTCACCGCTAGTGCTCCTCGAGCTGATTGCCGAGCGGGGTAAAAATGTGCTCGCCGCTCTCGGGGTCGAACAGCTCGACCTGACCGGTGAGAACATCAATATACTGGTAGGACTGACGCGACTTGCGGCCACGGCGCTCGTCGACCTCGACGATAAAGACTGCCGGATGGACGCTCTTGATGGTGCCCATGCGCTCGACGACGCGGGTGCGGCCCATGTTGGCCTTCACCTTAACGCGATCGCCCACCATATCGGTCAGCTTCTCGTGGATGTCGTCGACGTGATTGACTTCCATCTCTTCCATGAACAGGGCCTCCAGAAGGTGCAATTCAAAAAGGGGATAATGCCCCTAAGATAGACAAAACTCTAATACTATAGCACCCTGTTACAACCCCACGCAAGTAGTTAAATAAGCCCCGTCCCAAATTGACTACTTACAGGCTATCGGTGTCCAGGACTATGGTGAATGGACCGTCGTTGACGAGGTCGACCTTCATGTCGGCGCCGAAGATGCCATGCGCTACGTGCTCGACGTCCTCGCGCACAAGCGTCAGGAAGTACTCGTAGAGCTCGTTGGCGACATCGGGGGCGCCGGCATCCGTAAACGATGGACGGCGGCCGTGACGGCAATCGGCGAACAGCGTGAACTGCGACACCACGAGAACCTCGCCGTCGACATCGGCAAGTGCCAGGTTGGTCTTGCCGTTCTCGTCCTCGTTAATGCGCAAGCCCCGGAGCTTTCCCCACAGCTTATCGGCCTCGGCGCGCGTGTCGCCGTGGCCCACGCCCAGCAGCACCAGATAGCCGCGCCCAATTTTGCCCACGCACTCACCGTCGACCGTCACGCCGGCGTTGAGCACGCGCTGCACCACCGCACGCACGGCCTACTCCGCGCCCGTCAGTTTGGCGGATAGGTGCTCGAGCGCATGGAATCGATGGCTGATGGCGTTCTTCTCGTCCGCCGTCAGCTCGGCCATGGTCTTGCCCGGCGTGTCGACCGGCAGGAACAGCGGGTCGTAGCCAAAGCCGTGATCGCCGCGACCCTCGTGTGCGATAACGCCCTCGCAGGCGCCCTCACCATAGGTGACCAAACCGTCCGTGTCGATGAGCGCGACGACGCTCATAAAGCGCGCAGTGCGGTCCTCGTCGGCCACGCCCTCCAGATTCACGAGCAGTTTGGCATTGTTGGCGGCATCGTCGCCGTGAACGCCCGCGTAGCGCGCGCTATACACACCGGGCTCACCGTCCAGCGCATCGACGACCAGGCCCGAATCGTCGGCAATGGCCATGAGCCCCGTCTCCTCTACCGCGGCCTGCGCCTTGATGATGGCGTTCTCCAAAAACGTCGTGCCGTTTTCCTCGGGGTCCTCAAAATCGCCCAGCTGGCCGAGCGCCACAAAGCGAACCTCGGGCATAACCTTGCCCAAAATGGCCTCGATCTCGGTGAGCTTATGGGCGTTGCCCGTTGCCACGACGATGGTCGCCGCCGGGTCGAGGGTGTCGATGTCGATCTTCTCAAGCGCCATGAATGGTCTCCTTGTTCTTATAACAACGCCACACAAAAGGTAATTAGGCTCTCAAGCCCCTCCCCTCGCGCGGCAGCAGCCTTACAGTTCAGCGTTTCCGCAGATAAAACCTGCCAAAATAAACCTGTCCCTTTTTGGCAGGTTAGGCGAGGGCTTGGTGCTGGAGCTCGATGAGCTCGGCAATGCCCTTGTCGCCCAAATCGAGCAGGGCATTGAGGCGCTTGCGGTCGAAGGGCGCCTGCTCGCCAGTGCCCTGGAGCTCGATCATCTCGCCGGTATCGGTGGCGACAAGGTTCATGTCGACCTCGGCGTGACTGTCCTCGGAATAATCCAGGTCGAGCAGGGTGTTGCCGTCGACAACGCCCATGGAAATCGCGGCGACCTGGCCCGTGAGCGGGATGCGCTCGAGCTTACCCGCCTCGACCCACATGGCAAGGGCGTCGTGCAGTGCCACCCAGGCGCCGGTAATGCTCGCCGTTCGCGTGCCGCCGTCTGCCTGAATCACGTCGCAGTCGACGGTGACGGTGTACTCGCCGAGCGCCTTCATGTTGACGACGGTACGCAGGCTGCGGCCGATGAGGCGCTCGATCTCCATGGAGCGACCCTTGCGGTTGGCATGCTCGCGCTTGCAGCGCTTGCCGGTCGATGCCGGCAGCATGGCGTACTCCGCCGTTACCCAACCGGCCTTGGCGCCCTTGCGCCAGCCCGGCACGCCCTCCTCAATTGTGGCGGCGCACAGCACGCGCGTATCGCCAAACTCGGCCAGGCACGAACCATGGGCGTGCTTCATGACGCCGCGGGTAAGCTTGATGGGGCGCAGCTCATCGGCGGCGCGGCCGTTGGCGCGATTGGCCTGCATATACTCCATGGAAAAATCCTTTCGGCAAAAGGTGAACGTGAGCTTTTGGTCGGTGACCTTTTATCTATTTCAGCTCATCGATATCGATATGTTCGATGCTCTTGAGCGGCTGACCAAAGATAAAGCTGCCCGCCACCGCAAACTCGGCAATGTTATCGGCCGTCGTTGCAAAACGATGCTGCGGCTCGGCTGCGTCGCCCGCCAGCTGCTCGCGGCGCGTGAGGATATCGGTCAGCTCGCGCGTGGTCTCCTCGGCGGAGCTCACCACGCGCACTCCGGGACCCAGTGCATGGCGAATAGGCCCCACGAGCAGCGGAAAATGCGTGCAGCCGAGCACCACGGTATCGATGCCGTGGTCGCGCAGCGGTTCAACCGTGGCACCGACCAGCGCGCGTACGGCAGGCGTATCAAAGATGTCCTCGTTCTCGAGCCACTGCTCTTGCAGATGCGCACCCGAGGCGAGCTCGTGCTCAACGACCTCGACAAAACTCGAGGCAGGGCAGCCGTATACGTCGACGCCGGCATCCAGGTCCTGAATGGCACGCGTGTAAGCACCTGAGCGAATGGTGAGGTTGGTGGCGAGCACGCCCACCCGGCGCGTGCGGGTGCTGTTGATTGCCGCGCGTGCGCCCGGTGCGATCACACCGATGACGGGGACGTCGAGCACCTGCTGGGCCAAACGCAAGGCCGCAGCGGTCGCCGTATTGCAGGCGATGACCATGATCTTGACGTCGTGCTTCGACAGCCAGCGGCCCGCCTGCAGTGCAAACGAGCGCACCTCGTCCTCGGTGCGGGTGCCGTAGGGGCAGCGCTTGGTGTCGCCAAAGTAGTAGACGGACTCGTGCGGCAACGCCGTTGCGATGGCGCGTGCAACCGTCAGACCGCCCAGACCAGAATCGAACACGCCAATCGGGCGCGTGTCGCCTGCCGGATTCTCGATATCGGACATTACCTCACCAGATTCTCTCTCGAAAAGATATGGCTCAGCGCGATAGGACCGCACTACGAACGGGCCGCGACGAGCAGCTCTGCCGTTGCCGCCCAGCCATCGACAATCTTGCCGCGCGTGACGTAGGCGTTATCGCAAACATCCAGGAACTCGGGCGCGCCGGCGCTGGTCAAACCGTTCTCGACCAGGCAGAACGTGCCCACGTGGTCAGCCATGTAGAAGTCGGACTCGGAATCGCCGAGCGCCAGCGTCTCCTCGCGCTCGATACCCAGGTGCTCACAGAAACGTGCGATGGCAACGCCCTTGTTGAGGCCGGCGGGATTGATGTTAAACGCGCGGCCATCCTCGACGCGTTCGAGCTCGAGCGTCGTCGGCTTGGACAGATGCGTCAGGTGGCCGTTGCAGGCCCAGACCAGGCCGCAGCCGGCCTCGTCAAGAATGGCCTGGACCTCGTCGTCGGGCACATCGCCGCGCATGCCGACGGTGACCTCGCGGTACTTGTAGCCAGTCGACATGTCGTTGTGGTACTCGATCTTGTGCGGCCAGCGGGCAAGAATCTTCTCGCACACGCCGGTCTGCTCGATCACCTGATGCGGCGTGAGGCCGCAGGCGGGGTCGTAGGGCATATCGCCGGTCAGGTACTCCCAATCGTTGGCCTTGAGGTCGTACATGACCAGACCACCCATCTCGCCGATGTAGGAGTTGAGGCCGAGCACGCGCGCATCCTCGTGGATCATGGTGCGGTTGCGGCCCGAGGTGGGGACCACCTGGATACCGGCGCGGGCAAGTGCCACGACAGCCTCGACGAGCTTGGTCGAGGGGTTGCCGTCGTTGTCGCGCAGCACGCACGAGCCGTGCGCGAGCATCGTGGCATCGAGGTCGGTAAAGACGTACTTAACCTTGGCAAGACGCTCGCGCATCTCGCCCGAAAGCTCAGCGACGGTCGGCAGGGTATTGTGGGACATGGTCACTCCATTTACGTAGAAGGGGCTTCTGGTCTTAGGCATCGTACGCCGCAAGGGTGCGCTTGAGAATCGAACCGTCGCGCTCGCAAGGCTCGGGTCCGTTCTTGCGCAGCATGTAGTCGTCAACGCCCTTGCCCGTCACGATCACCACGGCGGGCCGCTCGGTCTCGCGCACGGCGGTCTCGATGGCAGCGGAACGGTCGAGCACAATCTGCCAGTTGTCGTTGCCCTGCTCCCGGACATTGCGTGCGATCTCGTCGCAGATGTCCTCGACGTTCTCGGGGCCCGGGTCGTCTTCGGTGATCACGATGCGGTCGGCGTACTTACCGGCAGCGATGCCCATCGTGGTCCGGCGATCGACGCCTTTGCCGCCGGTGGCGCCAAACACCACCGCGAGTTCGCGCTCCGGATAGTTCTCTCGCAGATCGCGCAGGAGCGTCTCAAGGCTCATGCCGTTATGGGCATAATCGACGACACCCAAAATCTTGCCCGATTCCGACCTGTAGAGCTCCATACGACCGGGGACAAAAACGTTCTCGAGCCCATGGACGATGCCCTCTTCCGAAATGCCCAGTGCCTCCGCGCACGCAATAGCGGCAAGCGCGTTGGACACATTGAATTTAACCGGCGTGGGAATCACAATGTCGCGCGTAAAGCGGGGCGTGCGCACCGTTGCCACCA
>CABSUD010000108.1:0-5203 GCA_902480795.1 uncultured Collinsella sp.
ACCTTTTCGCCGTTCTTGGTAACGGTGACATCGGAAGGCTTGGACGTGGTGATCTCGATCGAGGACTCGGGCGTGTACTCCTGCTCAAAGGGGCCAGTCGCCTGAGCGCCATAGACCGACTTGCCGTCGACCTTGACCTCAATCCACGCGGTCTTTCCCTTGGCAACGGAGACTTTGACCTTCGTGACCTCGTTCTCTTCCTTCTTGGCCGTCGTCTTGGTAGCGTCCGAATCTGTCGACTCATCCGTCGCCTCATCGGTGTCTTCGTCCTCGTCGACCGTTTCGGTCTTCTTAGAAGACTTCTTGGTCGTCGTCTTGGTGGCAGTGGGCGTCTCGGGCGTGGTCTCGGGCGCCGAAGATGCGCAGCCGCGCAGAAGCACCACGATGAGCACAATCAGCAGCAACGCCACGGCACCGATGCCGGCGTAGACGATACGCGGATCGAGCCCGTTGTTTTGAGGAGTACGGGATCCGCCGCGTCCACGACTGGAACTGCTGCGGCCGCCTCCCTGAGGCATACGACCACGATTGCTATCGGAACGGCCGCGATAGCCGCCCTGGCCCTGAAGGCTGCGCTGACCCGAGCGGGGCGCAAGTTCACCGCGGCCTTGATAGCCACGCTGGCCCGAACGCGGAGCCGAAGAGCGCTGGCCATACGGCTGTGATTGAGAGCGAAGACGCGGCGTCACCTGCGTGGTATCGGCATCCGCATAGCCACCGCGAGAGCGTCCCGTAGAGACACCACGGTAACCGCGATCGGAATAGCCGCCGTCGCCGTAGCCGGCACGAGGGTCACGCGCCACGCCGCGAGCAGCGGGAAGTGCACGGTCCTCGGGCATCGGTGTGCTGCGGAACCGGTCACGCTGTGAGCGAATCTCCTCGCCCGAACCCGTCTCGGTGATATAACCGGCCTGCTGAGGACGCTGTCCATAGCGGGTCGAACGACCGCCCTGAACCATCAGGAAGCGCCCGTTATCGACCGAGGAACGCGAATTGACGTAGCCGGCGGCGTCCTGAAAACGACCGCCCTGCTGCGACGTCTCGCGTTCGTATGCCATCAGGTCGTCAAAGTAGGCATTGACGACCTCGCGCGGATTGAGGCCCAAAAAGCGAGCATAGCTCGAAATCATGCCCTGCGCATAGCCGCGCGGCGGCATCGAAGCAAAGTTACCGGTCTCGAAAAACTCGATGATCTGCGGCCTGATTTTGATGGTGTTGGCGACCTGCTGAATGGAAAGGCCCATTCGGCGACGCTGCTCGAGCAGCATGTCACCAAAGCGTGCAGCCATCAGAATCCTCCAAACTCACGATCTTCACGTGCCATCTCGGCGTCGACAGATTCCAGCGCGGCAAGCCCCTCCTCGTCCAACAGGACCTCGCGCGGCTTGGAACCGTCGGGCGGGCCGACGACACCCTTTTCTTCCAGCATGTCCATAATACGCCCGGCACGCGCATAGCCAACCTTCAGACGACGTTGCAGGCCAGATGTGGAGCCAAGCTGCGATTCCACCACAATATGGGCGGCTTCCCAAATGAGCGGATCATCGTCTTGCGGCTCGGCGACTCCGGTGCGGACAATGCCGCCGCCACCCGCCATGGACATGGAAGCGGGCGCCACGGCAGACAGGATCTCCTCGTGGTAGTCGGGCTCGCTCTGCGACTTGACGAAATCGACAATCTCATTGATTTCATCGTCCGAGACAAAGCAGCCCTGAATACGGCGAGGCTTACCCCAGTCGACCTTGGAGAACAGCATGTCGCCCAAACCGGTGAGCTTTTCGGCACCCATCTGGTCGATGATGACGCGCGAGTCGATGCCCGTGGCGACGTTAAAGGCGATGCGGTTGGTAATGTTGGCCTTGATAAGGCCCGTCACCACATTGGAACTGGGTCGCTGCGTGGCCACGATAAGGTGGATACCGGCGGCACGGCCCAGCTGTGCAATACGCACGATCGAGGCCTCGACATCCTTACCGGCGACCATCATCAGGTCCGAGAGCTCGTCAATGATGATGACCAGATAGGGCATCTTTTGCGGCGGATTGTCGTAATGCTCAAACTCGCCGGCGGCCTGCTTTTCGTTGTAGGTCGAAATCTTACGCACGTTAAGGCGCTCGAAGACCTTCAGGCGACGCTCCATCTCGGACACGGCCCATTGCAGGGCGCTCGCAGCCTGCTTGGGTTCGGTAACGACCGGTACGTAAAGATGCGGCAGGCCGTTATAGCCCGCGAGCTCGACGCGCTTGGGGTCGACCATGATCAGGCGAACGTCCTCGGGAAGCGCGCGCATGAGCAGGGTCGTGATGATGGAGTTGATCATGACCGACTTACCGGAACCGGTCGTACCGGCAATCAACAGGTGAGGCATCTTGGCAAGGTCGGCGACAACCGGCGTGCCCTCGGCATCGCGGCCGATGGCGAGCTCGAGCGGACCGCCCTTCACATAGGGCAGCACGTCGCCCAGATTGACGTTTTGGCGCTTGCGATTGGGAATCTCGATGCCCACGAGCGAGGTGCCGGGGATCGGGGCAAAGATACGTACCGACTGGGCAGCGAGCGAAAGCGCGATATCGTCCTCGAGGCTCGAAATCTTGCTCACGCGCTCGCCCTCACCAGGCTGCAGCTTAAAGGTCGTCACCGTGGGGCCGGCGATCCAGCCGACCACACGGGCACTGCGGCCAAACTCAAGCAAGGTGGATTGCAGTGACTCAGCGGTCTGCTCCAGCTCCTTGTCCGAAGACGCGGCGGAAGCCGACTGAGGGTTGGCATGCAGGATTTCGAGCGGCGGAAGCTTGAGGCCGTCCTCTTCTTCGCCCTCGTTATCTGCGGCGCCACCGTCTGCTCCCCCATCGCTAGAAGTAGACACCTCGACAGCGCCCGCGACAGCCGTATCGGCAACCTTGGGATGCTTCAGGAAATCGGGGATCTGCGGAGCTGCCGAGACAGGATTAACGGCAAACGGCGGCTCGGACTCGTCGATCTTATCGGGGTCGTCTTCCATCGAAAGCTGGCCGGTTACCTGGTCGCGCTTTGCATGGCAACGCGACAGCAAAGTTGTCTTTGCGGTCTCAATCGGAGCCTCGTCGTCCCCGTCATCGCCCTCGGTGAGCTCAATCTCGCTATCGGACCAGGACGGGTCGGGCTCACTCGTATTGAGCTTAGGCGCAGCCTTGCCCTTCTTGGCATGGCGGCGCGGTAACAATGTGGTCTTGGCCCGCTCAGCTTCCACTGCCTCGGACACGTCGACAAACGGATCCTCGTCCTCGTCGTCATCGTCCAAAACCGGGTCCACATCGTTGCCCATGACTGTGGTCACGGCAGCATCGGAGCCCTTTTGACGAAGAATGCTCAGGTGCGGACGGGCAACGCCGGGCACCGACAGGGCTTCGTCGTCACCCCACGGACTCGCGTTAACATCGGCACGACGGCGCTCGGCAAAATCGGCCGCGCGGTCGCGAGCAGAGCGCAAAACGCCGCCAACCGAAAAGCCGATGATGACCAAGCCCACGACGACAAGGCCCAACAGGACTACCATCGCGATAGGCTTACCCAGGGCATTCTGCAGCGCACTCGCAATAAACGCACCGATGTAGCCACCCGAGGCGGACAGATTTTGCGGCGTAAACATGAGGTCGCACGAATCGCTCGTGCCCGGCACCATCAGCGAAAGAATGGAGACGACGGCGATAAAGACCACGGCGCCGCCCGCAACAGAGCGCACGTTGAGCGGCGAGTCCTCGCCTAAAAAGAGCGTGGCGGCAAACAGCAAGATGACGATCGGCAGCACGTAGGCGCCCAGACCAAAGCCCAGGTGGTAGAAACCGGCAACCGCAGCCGTCACGGGCGCTGTTGCCGGAGAGATCACGGCAATGAAGGACGCAATCGCCAAAACGGCGATGACCACGCCGGCGATATCGCGGTTGGCCGAAGGCTCGACCAGGGGCTCGAACTCATCGAAGTCCGCCTCGTGGCCCTTATTGGCACGCAGATGGGAACCGGCACCCTTAGCAGATGCCGGTTGGTTATTGGCCTTATTGCCTTTGGCGTTTTGTGCAGATCCGCGCGCCAAACTAAACCTCCATGACGACCGGGATGATCATCGGACGGGTGCGCGTACGGCTCCAGATAAAGTTAGAGAGCGAATCGCGCACGGCCTTGCGAATGGCATCGGAACCGCTGCTCGTAAAGCTGAACTTGCCCTTCTCGATCGTCTTCATGATGGAAGCGGAGGCGTCCTCGGAGAACTGGTCGTCGATGGCAAAGGAGACACCGCGGCCCGAGAACTCGATGGCCTCGATCTTCTTGTGCTTGAGCGAAACGATAGCGACGGCCGTGACCATACCGTCGTTGGCAAGCTTCTGACGATCGCGCAGAACGATAGGGTCGGTATCGCCGATGCGCAGTCCGTCGACGTAGACGACGCCAGACTCGACGGGCGTACCGCGCTTGACGATACCGCCACGCATCTCGAGCGTGTCGCCGTTATCGAGGATAAAGATGTGATCATCCTTGATGCCCATCTTGCGTGCAAGTTGGGCATGGGCGCGCAGATGCACGGCCTCACCGTGGACCGGCATAAAGTACGTGGGCTTGGCCATGGCCATCAGGAGCTTGAGCTCCTCCTGGCTACCGTGACCCGAGACGTGAACGAGGGCGCGGTTCTTATCCCACACGTCGCAGCCAAGCTTGGCCAGGCTATTGACGACCTGCTGGACGGCCTTCTCGTTACCGGGGACCGGCGTTGCCGAGAGGATGACGGTATCGCCCTCGTGGATGGAGAGCGTCTTGTGCTCGCCGTTGGCCATGCGCGAAAGGGCCGACAGGGGCTCGCCCTGCGAACCGGTGCACATGACGACGATCTTGTCGTCGGGCAGGTTATCGATATCGAAGGCATCGATAATATCGGCATCATCGATGTTGAGATAACCGAGCTCGCGCGCCACACGGGTGTTGGTGAGCATGGAACGACCGGTCACGACGACCTTGCGGCCGCACTTGCGGGCAGCGTCGCAGATCTGCTGCAGACGATGGATGTGGCTCGAGAACGAAGCGACGAACACGCGGCCCGGAGCATTCTTGATGGCATGCAGCAGATTGGGGCCAACCTCGGCCTCGGACTTGGTAAAGCCCGGAACCGTGGCGTTGGTGGAGTCGGACAGCAACAGGTCGATGCCCTGCTTGGCAAAGCGGCTGATAGCAGCAT
>CABSUD010000109.1:0-5174 GCA_902480795.1 uncultured Collinsella sp.
GAGCTCGGGATGACCGTAGAAGTGTCCGCTGCCGGCGTGATCGACCGTAAAGCACTCGGGCTTGGAGACATCGTGCAAAAACGCCGCCCACATAAGGCTCGACGATGGCGCGACGCCGTCGCACAGCGCCAGCTCCCCTGCCACCGTCAACACGCGGGCGATATGCTCGTAGACGTTAAACGCATGATAGACACTTCGTTGATCAAACCCGCGAGCGGGCGCAAGCTCGGGCACGGCGGCGCAGATGAGCTCGGGGTAGCGCAGCATCGCGTCTCCCCCGTGGCCGGTCGAAAGAATGCCCTCGAGCTCAATACCCACACGCTCGCGCGCCACAGCATCGAGCAGCGGCGCGCACTCGGCAAGCGCACGCTTAGTCTCGGGCTCAATCATAAAGTCCAGGCGGCAGGCAAAGCGCACCGCACGCAGCATGCGCAGTGCATCCTCGTTAAAGCGACGCTTGGGATCGCCGACAGCACGAATCAGCTTGCGCTCCAAGTCACCCTGGCCGTCGTAGCGGTCGACAAGCCCGCGCTCGGGATGCCAGGCCATGGCGTTGACGGTAAAGTCGCGGCGCGCTAGATCGTCCTCGAGCGAGGCGGCACGCTCCACACTCTGGGGATGGCGACCATCGGTGTAAAAGCCATCCAGGCGGTACGTGGTGACCTCGATACGCTCGCCATCGGAAATAGCCGTGATTCCGCCAAATTTAATGCCCGACTCCACGACCGCGATGCCAACGGCCTCGAGCGCCGCTTTGGACTCCTGCCACAGGCCGCTACAGCACATATCAACATCGTGGCTGGGGCGCCCCATCAGGGCGTCGCGCACCCAACCGCCTACGTACCAAGCCTCAAGACCGGCTGCTTCGAGCGAACGCAGGACGCGCAGGGAGGCATCAGACGGTTGCGTACCGTTGAGAGAAACATTGCACATGCCTATGGCCTCCTGCACTTGCGAGCGTTAATCGATGGTTCTCAAGAAGTCTAACAAGAAACGAGAAAGCGCGCACACGCAATCGCGTCGTCGATTCGATAAAACGAGACCGCAGACGCCATATACGTTCAGTGCGCAAAAAACACCCGCCTCGGAGATCCAAAGCGGGTGTTCGGCAACAATTTTTCGATGCGGCTAGCAGACCTGGCGAACCTCGATGTGCTTCTTATATTCGTCAACCTTGGCAAAATCGCCCAGACCGGGGCACTCGACCACATTGGCGCCGGTGGCCATCGAAAGACGCAAGGCATCCTCGACGCGCTCGGGGGCGTCATGCCACACGGACAGGAAGGCAGCGAGGGAGGAATCGCCGGCACACACCGTCGACAGCAGCTTGACGTCGAAGGTGCGGTTGGCAAACCAGATGTGCTCGCCGTTGGAGAAGTAAGCACCGGCGCCACCGAGGGTCAGCAGCACGTTCTTGGCGCCCTTGGCATGCAGCTCGGCCATAGCGCCCTTGACGGACTCATCGTCGCCACCGCTCACCTTGATGCCAAAGATGTCGAGCAGCTCGTCGTCATTGGGCTTGATCAGCAGCGGCTCCATGGCAATGAGGTCTGCCAGCTGATGGCTCGAGATATCGAGCACGAACTCGGCCCCCTTGGCCTTTACACGGCGCAGGACCTCGGCCAAGAAGCCCTCGGAAGTGTTAGGAGGCAGCGAGCCGCTAATGACCAGGCAGGTCATGTCATCGAGCGAATCGATAAGCTCAAACATCTCCTGCTCGTTGGCCTCGTTGATGGCGGCACCGGCGTTGACCATGTTGTACTCGGTGTCGGGGCCGGCATTGAGGAACACGTTGACGCGCGTGATGCCGTCGGTCCACACGGGCTTGACGGGCACGCCCAGGGCCTCGGCGCCCTTAACGATAAACTCACCCGAGAAGCCGGCGAAGAAGCCCAGGATCGTGGTGTCGACACCGTAGTGGTCAAGCGTAAACGAGACGTTGAGACCCTTGCCGTTGGGCGTGTAGACCGCGTTGCGGGTACGCGTGACAGTGTTGGCAGCAAGGCCGTCGCAGGCGATGTTGTAGTCAATGGCGGGATTTGCAGTGAGCGTGTAAATCATGAATGTTCCTTTCACGAAGCAACGTGTTAATGAAAGTATATTCCACGCATCGGTAAAAGGCTAGGACAACTCGGTGAACGGTGTGGAAGCGATGAAGTACGGCAGGACATCTCCACCCCCATGAAGAAACAAAAAAGGCGCCCCGGCCGAAACCGGGGCGCCGCATGCGCACGAATATGTCGCGTTTCGATTACTGACGATCGAGCTTGCGGACAGCAACGCGCTTGCTGTACTCGTCGACGTGACCAAAGTCGCCAATGCCGACGGACTCGGCAACGTTGGCGCCGGTGGCCATAGCGAGCTTCATGGCCTCCTCGACGTTGTCGCGATCCCTGTACCACTTGTGCAGGAACGCAGCGAGGGTGCAGTCGCCGGCGCAGACAGAAGAGACCAGCTTGATGTTGAACTCACGCTTGGCGTACCAGATGTCCTCGCCGTTGGAGAAGTAGGCGTCGCCGCGGCTACCACGGGTGAGCAGCACGTTCTGAACGCCGGCCTCGTGAGCCAGCTTCATGGCAACGCGGACCTCGTCGTCGGTGTCGACCGGCACGCCGAAGATGGCCTTCATCTCGTGATGGTTCGGCTTGATGAGCAGCGGCTTCTTGTGAGCGAGCTCCTTGAGCTTGTCGGAGGACAGGTCCAGGACGACGTCGGCGCCACGGGCCTGAGCATGCTCCATGACCTGAGCCAGGAAGTCAGACGTGGCTTTGGGAGGCACGGAACCGGAGACGATCAGGCACTCAAGGTCGCCCGCGGTGTCCAGGATGTTGTAGAGCTCCTTCTGGTGCTCCGGCGTGATCGGGGCGCCGGGGTTAAGGATGCCGTACTCGTGCTGGCCATCGTTGACGTAGGTGTTGATGCGCGTGATACCGTCGGTCCAGACCGGGCGGCACAGACAACCCAGGTTCATGACCTCCTCGACGATGAACTTGCCCGTGAAGCCAGCGAAGAAGCCAAGCGCGACGGTGTCGACACCCATCTTCTTAAAGGCGAAGGACACGTCGAGGCCCTTGCCGTTAGCCGTGTAGCTGGCCGAGCCGGTGCGGACGTTCTCGTCGGGCTCGAGCGGGGAGCTCGAAACCGTCATGTCAACAGCCGGATTAGCGGTTAGCGTGTAGAACATTTACAGTACCCCCTGTATATGTGAGGGCCGCGTGATTGGCCCATTCCAACCACGCGGTTACCTCTGATACCAAATTAGCGAGCTGCGGACTCGAGCAGTGCCTTGACCTCGGCGGCAGTGTTGCAGGCGAGCGCCTTCTCGGCGAGCTCGTCACACTCGGCCTTGGTCCACTGGCTGATGGTCTTGCGGGCGCGCAGGATGGACGGAGCGCTCATCGAGAACTCCTCCAGGCCCCAGCTGATCAGCAGCGGCTCAAGCAGCGGATCGGCAGCGGCCTCGCCGCACATACCGACCATGATGCCGGCCTTCACGCCGCTCTCGATGATGTTCTTGAGCGAGCGGAGCACGGCGGGATAGTACACCTGGTACAGGTTGGAGATGGTGTCGTTGCCACGGTCGGCGCACATGGTGTAGCCGATCAGGTCGTTGGTGCCGATGGAGAAGAAGTCGGCGACCTCGGCAAGACGGTCAGCGAGCAGCGAAGCGGCAGGCGTCTCGACCATAATGCCGACCTCGATGTTCTCGTTGAACTTGCGACCCTCTTCGGTCAGCTCGGCCTTGCACTGCTCGACGAGCTCCTTAACGGCCACGACCTCCTCGACGCAGGTGACGAGCGGGATCATGATCTTGACGTCACCAAAGGCGCTGGCGCGCAGCAGGGCGCGGAGCTGGACCTTGTACTGGTCGGGGTTGGCGAGGCAATAACGCACGGCGCGGAAGCCCATGAAGGGGTTATCTTCCTTGACCATGTGCAGATAAGGGATCTCCTTGTCGCCGCCCACGTCAAGCGTACGGATGATGACCGGAGCGCCCTTGAGCGCGCTGGCAACCTTGCGGTAGGCGTTGAACTGCTCCTCCTCGGAAGGAAGCTCAGCAGAGTCCATGAACAGGAACTCGGAGCGGAACAGACCGATAGCCTCGGCGTCGTGATCGAGCGCGTTGGGCACGTCATCGGGGTTACCGATGTTGCAGGCGATGATCTTCTTGATGCCGTCGGCAGTCACAGAAGGCTTGCCACGGAAGGCCTCGAGGGCTGCCTTCTCGGCAGCGAAGGCCTCGGCCTTGGCGGTGTAGGCAGCGAGCGTCTCCTCGTCGGGATCGGCCTCGACAACGCCCTTGCCACCGTCGACGACGACGGTCATGCCGTTGCGAAGCGCGGTGCAGCTGTTAGAGACCGAAAGGACGGCCGGAATCTCGAGGGCGCGCGCGATGATCGCGGAGTGCGACGTGCGGCCACCGGTCTCGGTGACGATACCGGCAACGTGGGCCTTATCGATCGTGGCGGTCATGGACGGCGTAAGGTCATGCACGACAACGACGGTGTTCTCGGGCAGGACGGAGAGGTCGACGACCTCCTTGCCCAGCAGCTCGGCCAGAATACCGGTGCGGATGTCGGCGATGTCGGCCGCGCGCAGACGGAACATCTCGTCGTCCATGGACAGGAACATGTTCTCGAACATGGTCGAGGTGTCCATGAGCGCCTGCTCGGCGCAGGTGCCACCGTCAATGGCGGCGTTGATGGCGTCGGTCATGCCCGGGTCCTGAGCCAGGACAATGTGTCCGCTCATGATCTCGGCCTCGGCCTCGCCCACCGTCTCCTTCATGTGGTCGGCCTGAGCCTGGGTCTTCTCGCAGAAGACCGAAAGAGCGTTCTGATAGCGCTCCTTCTCTGCTGCCGAATCAGCGACCTCGTGCGGTTCAAACGTCAAGTCGGGATCGACGGCGACCATGACGGTGCCGATACCGATACCCTCGGATGCGTTGACTCCCTGATACATTCCCATTCCTCTCTCCGTGCCATGTGATAAAGCGTTTTGCCATATCCATGACAAAAGAGCGCAGTTACCTTAATACAGGTCACTGCGCCCCCAAATATGAACTTAATTGTTCAACATGCGACCCGTTTGAGTTCTACTCGCCAAGACCGCTCTTGATGAGCTCGATGGCAGCAGCCAGAGCCTCGGCCTCGTCGGCGCCGTCGCACTTGACC
>CABSUD010000110.1:0-5169 GCA_902480795.1 uncultured Collinsella sp.
GTGCCAACAGCAACGCCGTCAAGGAGCTCGTCCTGGGCATGCTGGTGCTCTCGAGCCGCGGCGTGGTGCAATCGATGAACTGGGTGCGCGACAACGCCGACGACCCCGAGATCCAGGTCGATGCCGAGAAGGCCAAGAAGGCCTTTGTGGGCCGCGAGCTCAAGGGCAAGCGCATCGGCGTCATCGGCCTGGGCAACGTGGGCTCCAAGGTCGCCAACGCCTGCGTCGACCTGGGCATGGACGTTTACGGCTACGACCCGTTCATTTCCGTCGAGCACGCGTGGGTGCTGAGCCGCGAGGTGCAGCGCGTGGGCACGCTCGAGGATCTCTGCCGCGGCTGCGACTACCTCACCGTGCACGTGCCCAGCAAGGCCGACACCATCGGCATGATCAGCACCGAGCAGATTAACCTGCTGGCACCGGACGCCGTGCTCATCAACTACGCGCGCGAAACCATCATTGACGAGGACGCCGTCGACGCTGCCCTGCGCGAGGGCAAGCTCAGCTGGTTTAGCTGCGACTTCGCCACGCCCAAGACGGTCAAGATGCCCAATACGTTTATCACCACGCACTCGGGCGCCGGCACCGGCGAGGCCGAGGCCAACTGCGCCGACATGGCCATCAGCGAGCTCAAGGATTACCTGGAGAACGGCAACATCGCGCACAGTGTCAACTACCCCGCCTGCAGCATGGGCAAGGCGCGCGCCGCAAGCCGCATCGCCTGCCTGCACGCCAACGTGCCCAACATGATCGGCCAGATCACGGCCATTCTCGCCAAGGACAACGCCAACGTGCAGCGTATGACCAACGAGTCCGCTGGCGAGAACGCCTACACCATGTTCGACACCGACGAGCACCTGGACAGCAGCACCATCGAGGCGCTCAAGCAGATTCCGTCGATGTATCGCGTGCGCGTGATCAAATAGCGCCGGCTGATCTGACGGGCAGTTCCCCATGTGGCCTGCCCGTCACTGACATTGAATGCCCGCGGGGGCGCCTTTCGCACGAGAGGCGCCCCCGTTTTTGTGAGCACTCCCTTAAATGCACTGAGCCGCTTCTTGGCATACAATCTGTATGTTGACCTAACTATCTGTGAGGTGCCTATGGTTGATACAGATTTTGCTTGGCGGCTTACGCAAGAACTCGTGCGGATCGACAGCTCAGACCCGGGTGCGTATGAGGACGAGATTGAGCGCTATATCAAAGCGTTGGTTGAGGAACGGTTGGCGCAGCTGAGCCATCCGGTGCTCCATGCCGTGCAGGTTGAGGAACTCGAGGTGCTGCCCGGGCGCCGCAACCTTATGGTCACCGTGCCGGGACTGAGCGACGAGCCACGGCTCGTCTATATCTGCCATATGGATACCGTTACGCTGGGCGACGGCTGGGACGCGGACATTCCGCCGCTCGGAGCGATCGTGCGCAACGATAAACTCTATGGCCGCGGTGCCTGCGATATGAAGGGTGGCCTGGCCTGCGCCATTGCCGCACTGGTCAATACGCTCGAGCGCGTGGCAGCAGAAGGCGAGCTGCCCCGCCGTGGCTTCTCACTCATTTGCTCGGTCGACGAGGAGGACTTTATGCGCGGCTCAGAGGCCGCGATCGATGCCGGCTGGGTCGGCTCGCGTGAATGGGTGCTGGACACCGAACCCACCGACGGACAGATCCAGGTGGCGCACAAGGGGCGCACGTGGTTCGAGATTGAAATGGCTGGCGTAACGGCGCATGCGAGCCAGCCGTGGAAGGGCGCGGATGCCGTCGCCGCCATGGCCGAGGTCGTGTGTTCGCTCCGTCGCGCGTTTGTGGCGCTGCCCGCGCACGATGAACTGGGGTCTTCGACCATCACGTTTGGCCAAATCGAGGGCGGATATCGCCCCTATGTCGTGCCCGACCATGCCAAGGTCTGGGTCGATATGCGCCTGACCCCGCCGACCGATACAGCCGCCGCGACGCGCATGGTAGAGCAGGCCATCGCCGGCGCCGAAGCCGCGGTCCCCGGCTGCCATGGAAGCTATACCGTGACAGGCGACCGCCCCGCTATCGAGCGCGACCCGAACTCTCCCCTTCTAGCTGCACTCAAGTGCGCAGCAGACGATGTGACGGGCGCGGACACGACCGTCGGCTTCTTTACCGGCTACACCGACACTGCCGTCATTGCCGGCAAGACGGGTAACCGCAATTGCATGAGCTACGGTCCCGGGTCGCTCGCGCTCGCCCACAAGCCCAACGAATATGTGCCCCACGCCGATATCGTTCGCTGCCAGCAGGTGCTGATCGCGCTCGCCGACAACACGCTCTGGGGCGCGGATAGCCAAGTTGGGGCATAATAAGCCGCGAACAAACCGACTCGCGCGTTAGGACCGTCCATGAAAGCTCTTCCGTTTCCCTGCATCCGCCCGGCTCAGGACCGCGTGCTCGAAGCGCTGCCTGCAATGGGCAGCATTCTGAGCGGCAACGATGCCCTGCGCGGAGCCATTACCGATGGCCTGATGCTTAAGGACCCAGGTGCGGCGTATTACGTGTACGAATGCTCGGGCGAGCCGGGACGTGTGACGGGTGTCGTGGCGATCTGCCCGGTTGGTGCGCTGGCGGGCGGCGACGCGGTTGCCGCCGATACGACCGCCGCTGCGCGCGCAATCGCCGACCTCAAGGTACAGCCCCGTCCTGTAACGCTTGTCTACGAAGCCTCTCCCGTCATGGATATCATCCTCGGCGCCGCAAAAGAGGGCGCCTCGCTCTACGCCGTCACCGACCCCGCGGGTATTACGCACCGCGTGTGGGAGGTCAAGCGCGAGGACGCCGTCGGCGCCATCCGTGCCATGCTCGACCAGGCGCCGGAGCCGGCACTGGCCGACGACCCTGCCTACGCTGCCGCACTAGTCGAGGCATCACAGCTCCTGGCCGATGAGGCCCGTTCCGCCGGAACGTACACCGGCAAGGAGCCGTTCAACTTTACCGTTGCCGTGCTCTTCCCCGCTGCGCAGGTCAGCGGCGGCGCACCGCAGGTTCCGACGGGTCTGCTCGCGCACCAAGTCGCGCGGTTCTAGCAAGACCAGACCGTCCAGCATAAAAATCGGCAGCCCAACAAACAGGGGGCGGAGATGCAGCAGGTACATGCATCTCCGCCCCTTTTGCGTCGAGAAGTTATGCCGACGACCCGTGCCGCCGCGCTCGCGTTATCCGCGCTGCGGACCCGCAGTAGCCACGAGCGGTTCAAGCCCCAGCTCGCGCGCGTAGTCTTCCTGCGTAAAGACTTCGACCAGTTCAAACGTATCGGCCGCATCGTCAAACGCAAAATGCAGCACTGAGCAGTTGCCCGGCACGCGTTCGCGCTCGTCGGCCGCCGCGCCCCGCACGTGGTCCAAAAACTCCTTGATAGCCGAACCGTGGCTCACCGCGAGCACGCACTCGTGGTCCGGACGTCGCATAAGATCGGTTATCGTCGCCGCCATGCGCTCGCGCACCTGCATCTGGCCCTCGCCGCCAAACTGACGATAGAAATCTCGCCACGGGCGCTCGGGCATAAGCATCACGCGCTCGGCCTCAAAGTCGCCAAAGAACCACTCACGCAGACCGTCCAGGCGCTCGTACGCCAAGCCCGGCCACAGGTTGGCGATAGTCTGCTCGGTGCGATGAAGTGTGGAGGTGTAGGCATGATCGGGTTCAATGCCGCGCGCACGCAAGAACATGCCGGCACGCGCCGCCTGGTCGCATCCCAGCTGCGTGAGCGGCGAGTCACTCCAACCCTGAATAATGCGCTTAAGGTTGAATATTGTCTGCCCATGACGAACCAGATACAGGTCTTTATTCATAGGGGTCCTTTCGTTCGTTACCAATCAAGGAGCGAAAACGCACCGTCGCAATAGCCAAAATGAAGCACGGCACCGTTGTCGGGTAGCTCTCCCTCGCCAGTCACATACTCAAGAAACTCCTGGCAGGCTGAGCCGTGGGAAACCGCCAGGACGCAGTCGTGCTGCGGCCTGGCCATGATGCGGGACAGCGCCGCGACCATACGTGCGCGAAGCTCACTTTCCGACTCGCCACCAAAGGCAACCGGATAATCACCCCAGGGCTGCGGCGGCATCTCGCGATTTGATGTGCCCTCCAGCGAGCCAAAATGCCACTCACGCAGGTCATCGACCAGCTCTATAGAACGGCCCTCGCCAACGATAAGCTCGGCCGTATGCCGCGCCCGGCCCAACGGCGAGGAATACACATGATCAAAGGCCACGCCACGCGCCGCAAACGCCGTACGCGCCGTCAGCGCCTGCTCGCGCCCGCGCGCCGTAAGCGGCGAATCGTGCCAGCCCTGCAAAATGTTCTGCACATTGAGCTCAGTCTGCCCATGACGCACCAAATATAGATCGGCCACATGCCCTCCCCTCGCACCACCGCAAAGGGGACAGGTACCTTTGTGGTGGTTTACCGCCGGATCACACCGCGGTGACGCTCAGCTACACCAGTACGTCGGCAAGCGGGCGCTTGGGTACGTGGTGCACCTGCGCCTCGTCGCGCCAGTAATTAATTGAGCCGTCGGGGTTGGAATCGATCGCATCGATCACCTGCGTCTCGGCCGGAACGCCAAACGCCATGATCAGCTTGAGCTCATACTTGTCGCTATCGAGCCCCATGGCATCGATCGCGTGGGGCGTAAAGGCCTTGAACATGCAGGCAGCCACCTCGGGCGTGGCGCTGCGGGCGGCGAGCATCATCGTCTGCGCGGCAATGCCCGTGTCGACCTCAGTAATAGGAGCGGCGGGCTTACCCGGAACGGCGCGCTCGGCAAGAATCGCGATGTAGCCGGTCGGGCGCTCGCCCTCGGCAGGACCCGGCCAATCCTTAAGCGCGCCGGCCCACGCAAGCTCATCAAATACGCGCGCGCAGTCCTCTGCACCGCTCACCACATGAAAACGAAGACGCTGAGCATTGGCACCACACGGAGCCAGGTGCGCCAGTTCCGCCAGCTCGAGCAAAAACTCGCGCGGCACGCGCATGGACTCGTCAAATCGGCGGCACGTGCGGGCGCGGCGGACCAGCGCGTCAAACGTGTCCAGGCCGAGCTTTTCGCAACCTTGCTTCGCCATCGACTCAGCGCTTACCGGCGCCGCGGGAACTGTTTCGTTCATAGGGACCCCCAATTTCGGGCAATTGTTCTTAGGAAAATCTAACCTA
>CABSUD010000111.1:0-5127 GCA_902480795.1 uncultured Collinsella sp.
GCTTGGGCCACAGGGCTCGTCCGCCGCAACAGCACCACTATACTTTTGAGTATCTGAGCATTTTGAAAGGCAGGATATGACCGCAACCGCCAGTCGAACCACCAACCGCAGACCCGAGCTCTTGGCCCCCGCCGGAGGCCCGGAGCCCTTTGCCGCCGCGCTCGCCGCGGGCGCCGATGCCATCTACTGCGGCATGGGCAGCTTCAACGCCCGCCGCAAGGCCACCAACTTTACCGACGAGGCCTTTGAGCAAGCCTGCCGCGCCGCACATCTAGCCGGGTCGCGCGTCTACGTCACGGTCAACATCGTCATCAAGCAGTCCGAGATGGGCGATGCGCTGCAACTCATCCATCGCTGCTCCACGCTGGGCGCTGACGCCTTCATCATCCAGGACTGGGGCCTGTTCTTTGAGGTCAAACGCACCATGCCCGGCATCGAGACGCATATCTCGACCCAAGCGAACATCCACGATGACCGTGGGACTATCTGGTGCCGCGAGCAGGGCGCCGACCGCGTGACCCTCTCGCGCGAGCTTTCCATCGACGAGATTGCCGCCATTCACGATGCCGCGCCCGATGTGGACCTTGAGGTCTTTAGCCACGGCGCCATCTGCTTTTGCTACTCGGGTCTGTGCCTGCTGTCGAGCTTTGCCATGGCGGGCCGCTCGGCCAACCGCGGCATGTGCGCTCAGCCCTGTCGCCTGCCTTACGAGCTGATCGACGAGAACGGCCGCACGCTCTCCCCTGCCGGTCGCGAGCGCGCTCTATGCCCGCGTGACACCAACACCTCACAGCTTGTTCGCCGTCTGTATGACGCCGGCGCCGCGTCTCTCAAGCTCGAGGGCCGCATGAAGGCGCCCGATTACGTGTACTCCATCGTTGATGTGTATCGTCATCAGATTGATGACATGCTGGCCGATGTTTCGACCTCCAAGGATGAGGATGCAGCCCGTCAGCGACAGCTCAAGCGCTGCTTTAACCGCGACTTTACGCACGCCTATCAGGACGGCACCTCGGGCGACGAGATGATGAGTTACGAGCGCTCCAACAACCGCGGCCAGATTGTGGGCACGGTGCTGGGCAGCCGTCTGGCCAACCGCGACGTGCGCGGGCTCAAACCCGACGACCGTCGTCGCCGCGCCGCCATCGCCCGCATTGAGCTGTTTGAACCCGTGGGCAAGGGCGACTTGTTGGAACTTCGCCACGATGACGAGTTCGACCAATTCCTGACCACCATCGCCGCCGATGATGCCGCCGCGGGCGACATCATCGAATGTCGCGTTCCCCGCAGCATGCCCGAGGGCTGCCGCGTCCGCGTGATTCGCAGTCAGCGTGCCATCGACGCCGCCGGTGCCGCGCTCAAGCGCGATGTGCTGCGCCGCCGAGCTGTTGATGTGTCCGTCGTGGCGCGCCTGGGCGAGCCGTTTACCGTTACGCTCACCTGCTGTGACAACCCCGCGCTCACCGCCACCGCTACGGGCTTCACCGTCGAGGCCGCCAAGACCCGCGCGGTCGAGGCATCCGACCTGGTTGAGCATGTGGGCCGCATGGGCTCCTCGCCCTTTGAGGCGGCGAGCTTTGATGTGGCGCTCGAGGAGGGCTGCGGTATGGGCTTCTCCGCCGTGCACAAGGTGCGCGCCGCCGCCTGCAAGGCGCTCGAGGAGGCCATTCTGGCACCGTATGATGAGCGCGCCCGCGCGCTCGAGCTGCCGGCGATTGTTACCAGTGATTCCCGCCCCGCGCCCGAGCACTACCGCGATGAGCCGCAAATCTGCGCCACCGTCACCTCGCTCGAAGCCGCCGAGGCAGCGCGCGCGGAGGGTGCGACGCGCATCTACATGACCACCGATGCGCTCGATGCGGCCGGGCTCTCCCCCGCCGATGCGCTTGAGCAGGGCATCGCACCCGTACTCGACGAGGTCTGCCGCGCCGTCGACCACGAGCGCGTCGATCCCTGGATCAATGCTGGAGCCACCGTCGCCGTCGGCAATATCTCCGAGCTCGCCGTAGCCGCGCAGGCCGGCGCCACAGCCGAGATTCGCTCTTGCCTGCCGGTGCACAACACGCCCTGCATGGAGGCGCTTGCCGAGCGCGGCGCCGGTGCGTTTTGGCTCTCGCCCGAGATCACGCTCGACGAGATCGTCTCGCTTGGCACCGCCGCGCCCGCAGCCCTGGGCATCACTGTGTTCGGCCGCCCTCGCGTTATGACGAGCGAGCACTGCATCCTGCAGGTGGCCAATGGCTGCATCCACGATTGCGCTAACTGCCGCCTGCGCGCCCGCAAGCTGTCGCTCAAGAATATCGACGGAAAGGTCATGCCCGTCCGCACCGACATCCACGGCCGCTCTCGTCTGTACGACGCCTACCCCATCGACCTCACGCCGCAGGTCCCTCAACTGCTCGATGCCGGCGTGCGTCGTCTCATGGTAGACGGAACGCTGCTCGAGACGGATGAGGTGGGCCGTGCCGTCGCCCGCGTCCGTCGTGCCGTCGAAGCAGCGCAGGCCGGCCGCAAGCCCGCCGCCCGCCTACGCGGGGCGACCTCGGGCTGCATGTTTGTGGGAATTAGCTAACCGAAAGGCTTACACGTGAACGAAGAACCTCAAGTCCTTTACTGCGACGCCTGGCTCATGGCCATCGACAAGCCCGCCGGCATGATCGTCCACGGCGACGGCACCGGCGAGCGCACGCTCACCGACTACGCCAGCGACCTGCTGCTGGCGATGGGTGACGGCTTTGCCGCGACCGACATGCAGCCGCTCAACCGCCTGGACCGCAACACCACCGGCGTGGTGTTGTTTTCGCTCGACAAACAGACGCAGCCCGCCTTTGACCAAATGGTCATCGACCACGCCTTCGAAAAGCACTATCTGGCGCTGGCCGAGGGCAAGATCGACTGGAACGAGAAGCTCATCGACAAGCCCATCGCCCGCGACCGTCACGACAGCCGAAAGATGCGCGTCGGCGCCAGCGGCAAGCCGTCTCAAACTCGCGTGAAGGTGCTCAAACGTCTTAAGAGCCGTCGTGGCCTGCCCGCGCGCTCGTATATCGATGTCGAGTTGCTCACCGGCCGCAAGCACCAAATCCGTGTGCACCTGGCAAGCGAGCGCCATCCCCTGGTTGGCGACGAGCTCTACGGCACGCCGCGTCCCTGCGGCCTGATGCTCCACGCCCACAGCGTGTCCTTCACGCATCCCGTAACCGGCGAGCACATCCACATCGAAGCCCCTTGCCCCTGGGAGCCCTAAACCACCACAATGGGGACAGGCACCTTTGTGGTGGTTTTGGCCTTGTCCCATCGCTAGACCGTGATGACGTTGTCCATTATCTGGTACTTGGCGGGCACCTCGCCCGCAGTGATAATCGTTGCGTCGCGGAAGTCCGCGAACTTGACGGGCGCCACCATGCCAAATTTACTGGCGTCCGAGATTACAAAGCGTTTGGCGGTATGGCGCATCGAGATACGCTTGACCTGTGCTTCCTCGATATCGGGCGCCGTGAAGCCCTGCTCGGCGGCAATGCCGTTAGAGCCCCAAAAGCCACAGTTGAAGTTGTAGCGGTCTAAGGTTGCCAAGGCATCGGGGCCAACGAGCGCCTCGGTCTCGGGTTTGAGCTCGCCGCCCAACACCACGGTACGCATGCCGCGCAAAGCAAGGTGCTGAGCATGGAGCACGGAATCGGTCACATAGGTGACATCTTCAAGGTGTGGAAGATGCTCGATGAGCCTCAGCGTCGTCGAGCCCGAGTCGATGTATACAAAGCTCTCGGGCTCCACAAGCGCCGCCGCACGGGCGCAGATACGCTCCTTGTCGTCGTTATGGAGGTCGCTGCGCTCATTAAGCGTTAGGTCGCGCGTCACGTGCGCGCGCTCAAGACTCGTCGCTCCACCGTGGACCTTGGCGATGCGATGAGCTCGGTCGAGCGTCTGCAGGTCGCGCCGAATGGTAGACGCCGTCACGCCCAGGGCTTCGGCAAGCTCCGGCACGGTAACCGAGCCGGCCTGCTGCACCATCGACACGATCGCGTTGAGCCTATCTTCCGCAAGCATCGCTTACTCCTCCTCGGGGTACACAACTCCCCAGTCGGCGCGGAGCTTGGTCATAAGCTCCATAACATCAGAAGCATAATCCAGCAGCTCGCGCTTGGAGTCGTCGCCGGCAACGGCCTTCTCCAGGTCGGCCATCTCATAGCACAGGGCGTAAGCCTCGGTGCCGGCGTGGACCTCCTCGCGGTGGCCGTCCGCAGTCCACACGATGGTCGCGTGATCGGCACGCGGATATTCATTGACCTCGATGTAGCACTTGTCGAAGCTGATGACCGAGCGCTTGGGCTGCTTGGAGTGGAGCGTAAGGCTCACGACGCCCAGCTGCTGCTCGGCATTTCGGCAGACGATGCCACCCGCGACGTCAACGCCAGTCTCGCAGGTGTTGCCCAGCGAAACGACCTCAGCGGGCTGGCTTGCCATAAAGAGGCGCATGACGGACAGGGCATAGACGCCAATATCGAGCATGGCACCGCCAGCAAGGTTGCGATTGTAAAAGCGGTTGGTCAGGTCGCCGTACTCCTTGTAGCTGCCAAAGTTGAGCTGGGCGAGGTTCATGCGTCCAAAGTCGCCGGCATCCATGCGGCGGCGCAGCTCCTGATACAAGGGCATGTGGAGCACCGTGGTGGCATCCATAAGGACCACGTTGTGCTCGTCGGCGATGGCACGGGCCTCGTCGAGCTCGGCAGAGTTGAGGGTAATGGCCTTCTCGCAGAGTACGTGCTTACCAGCTGCCAGAGCGGCTCGCAGGTAGGTGATATGCGTGTTGTGCGGCGTGGTGATATAGACTGCGTCAATGTTCGGATCGGCGTAGAGGTCCTCGACCGTTTCATAGACCTTCTCGATGCCATATTGCTCAGCAAAAGCCTGAGCCTTGGACAGCGTGCGGTTGGCGACGCCCGCAAGCTTGCGACCGGCAAGAGCGAGAGACTGGGCCATCTGGTTGGCGATAACGCCGCACCCGATCACAGCCCAACGAAGCTCGGGAGCCGTAAAGATATCATCGGGGAATGGCTTGTCCTGGACCGAAGTGAACGCTGCTTTTGCGGCTGCTTCGGCGTCGAGCGGAGCCTGTTTGGAATCTGC